>CAZDDA010000048.1:6861-11003 GCA_964504085.1 uncultured Thermotogae bacterium
AGTTTCTCGGGTGTGTAGCTTTTCAGGATGAGGCCGATCAGTACCTCTCCCATAATTGCCTGCGTCAGTCGCAGGTTGTCGTGCATGTTCGCATTCGATGTTGAGGACTGCCTCTCCCTCACGATGAGGGCCCGGCCGCTCGCATCCTCTCTGTCTCCGCCCCACTGCAGGTGGGGATTGACGCCCATGCAGCGCGGCAGGCGGTCTTCGTTCTCCCTGACCAGGAGCATGTAGATCTGGCCTACATTCTCGGGATAGACCTTCCTCCCTTTCGTGCCTGATTTGTGAATGAACATGAAACCGGGGGCCTGGCCCTTCTGCTTTATCTCCCACCATTTGCTGTCTTCATCATCCATCCCCTCGAAGACGTCATCCTCGAGATCCCAATAGGGATTTGCCCCCTCGAGCACGGCCTTCAGTCCCTGGACGCTTCTCACGTTGATTTCGTACTGCGGATCCACGCCGTCACGCACGAGGCCCCTGTGCTTCAGATCAGATTTAGTGGCATCGGGATTCAGTTCGCAAAAGAAATTGATAACCGGCCACCGCCTGCAGAACGGGTAGAAGGGCGATTTTGTGAGGTACTTTATGCACCATGAGCCGATGAAATACGAAAACTGGGGAACCTTCATTACCTGGAAGATAACGCGGCCATCCCTGCCCTCGATTTCCTGTATTTCTTCCTTCGACGGCTTGCCTTCCAATTGGTCGATTTCTGGCTTATCTCCGTTATTGCCGGGAATTACCTTTATGTATCGTGTCTTGAATTCCCAATCCCACATGCAGACTACGTCTACTTCATCCTCATCCCCCGGCGTCGTCCCTTCATCGCCCTCTGTCGCGTCATCGTGGAATCCCTGACCTGCCTGGTACTGTGTTTCCGTTGGCTGATTGTCAGGCTCGCCGTCGGCTGCTGTTGACAGGTCGATTGCCTTCTTTCCCTTTGCACTGTTGAATGCAATCTTGAGATCGTTCTCCTCGACGTCGGGGAACATATGCTTGCAGCCGTCGAAATCCTTCTTCCGGATGATGAACATGTACCCGGCATCTGAAAGGTCGTACTCCGTGAAATCAGGATCTATGTAGACCTGATTACTGAGAAGGCTGTATAGCCTGATGTTGCCGCAGAGGATATCCTGAAGGTCATCGATGTCGTTGTAGTCGATATCGGCCTCCATGAAGGCCCATGAGGTGATAACTCCCATCCTGAATCGATCCGTGAGTCGGTGTTCCGCGCGGTTCATGCGGATCTCGCGCATGACTGCATCGGAGAGGACTTCCGCGGTGAAGAGATCGCCGCGCTCCTGGCCGGCCACGGAGAGGTTGCGCCTGTTGAGGATCTGGGAGCCGACGACCCACCGGATAACGGTCCCCAGCTCGTTGAATTCCAAAGCGGGGATCTCATCGCCTATCTCGAGTTTGTCCTTCGTCTGCCGTTCCCACTGGTCCTTGAAGGCGTAGGCCATATCTACCTTCATCTCTTTGAATAGGCGAGAGTACCAGTTCTCGCACTTCTTCAGACGCTTGTCCTTGAGCTTGACGAGATCGTTCTTCTCTTTGCTCTGGTTTTCATTACCCTGCACGTCTGAGTTACTCTCGGAGGGTATTGAGGCTTGTTCCTGGATTGTCATGGCCTATCTTTTACTCCGTGTATTTCTCTCATGACAGCATCGGTCATGTAGTCTTTTGCCTCTTTCTCATCATCGAACTTCTTGAACAGGCTCAGGCTTCCGTCTGGCCTACGCCTGTATATCGAGCTTCCGTACCTCGTCAGATCTTTCGCCGCCATGCCTACGTCTCGTCGCCCACGATGACTATTCGTTGTGCCTGATACCGCTCATCCCATCCGCGGTTCTGCAGCTCCCTTTCTCTCCACTTGTTTCTCGAGCTGTGTCCCTCCCTGGGGAAATCCGCATACCAGGTGGGTGTCGGAGTGATGGTGGGGGTCTGTGTCGGCGTTGCGGTGTGCGTAGGCGTATTGGTGATAGTAGGCGTCTGAGTGATCGTCGGTGTCTGTGTCACCGTCGGCGTGTTAGTCACCGTTGGCGTGGCGGTCTGCGGAAATCCGGTGGGCGTTATTCCAAAGAACAACACAGCCGCCACGACAACGGCGAACGCGAATACTCTTGTTCTCATGGTCTCTCTCCTTCTATTTCAGGCCGAAAAAAGCCCGTTCCAGCCAGTGCACTGGAACGGGCTTAAATCGGCGAACCCTATGGGGGACCGGCCCCCCAAAGGGTTCTATAGTTTTTTAATGCTCTTGCGGCCTCATGCATGGCGCTTCCGACCTCTCGCCCTCATTGGAAGCGCCAATAATCTCGTGCTCTGAGACTTTCCTGCCGTGCTTGACGGCAAGATCTTCTTCGCTCTCGGCGAAGTCGTGGAAGATCTCGGGTCTACCCTTGACCTTGTACTTGTACCTTATCACCCTTCTTCTTCCCCTTTTTCGAGGATTCGCCGCTCTCGGGCTTGGTGACTTCCCCCGCCTCGGGCGGCGCTTCCTCTGCCTGCTTTTCCTCTTCGACCTTCTTCGGCTTCTTCTCCTCCTTGAGCTTCGTTGCCGTTGCCAAGTCGGGGACCGCCTTGGCCCTGTGGTCGATGTAGAGGATCTGGATTCTCAGAGGCTGGAGATCCGCTGCGATGACATCATCCGGCTTGAGGGTGTCCAGGAACTGGTTGACAATCAGCTGGAAGAACTCCTGGTTGCCGAGCTGCTTGCACTTCCCGGCAATGGAATCCCTGCGCATCTGCTGCGCTTCTGCCGCGAATTCCTTATTGTCGATCAGCTTGTACCGTATCTTGCTCATGTCCTCCCCCTTCTTGCTGGCATAAAGAAACCCGAGCTCCCTTCCGGGACTGCTCGGGCACCGCGCCAAGCCATTATTCGATTGTCGATAAACTCTATAGCATACCTATGCTCTTATGTCAAGAGCTATTTCCAGTCCTTCGCCTTCTCGCAGATCCTTGTGTACTTCTCTGAGGTATCCATTTCAGATCCTCGTATCTATTGAGAAGGAATCGTATATACCTAGTCGTCTTTACCATGCCCGGTGCCGTTCTAAGAAACTCCTTAATCTCAGGGATCGTCGGCTCTTTCAATGTTCAGCGCCTATCTTCTCTGACTTCGCAGTCTGCGACGTTTGGCATACCGAGCTTGTGGCAGGCCTCCTCTCGCGTGTTTGCCTCTACCCCGAAGGCTCTCTTGTCCGAGCAGCCGTCAAAGGTCTCGTCGTGGCCAGGGCCCTTGATCCTGAATTTTCTTTTGCCTCTCTTCATGTAATTCTCCTTTCAATTTTTCTACCAAGCACAGAAGATCCTCTTTGTCCTGGCCACATTGTGTGTAGGGACAATGACGCATATCATTTCTGATTGCTTCCAGGCTTCTCATCTTCTTCTCGCAAATCCCACTCTTGACCTAGATAGCGCCTTCCTTCTCGCAATAAGGCTCTGCACGCTCTGCTTCGGCGGCCTGTGATGTCTCATGCCGTAGAGAGCGAGAATGACGGCCTCTGCCCCTGTTGTGAATATCCCCAGTCTCTTGCTGGTTTCCTCTCTCTTCTCTGCCTTTGTCCTGCCCTTACTCCCTGGCTTGTGCTTCACTGATGTCAGTTGGAACTGTATCTTTTCATCATCCTCTGGGATGCTCACCAGCTCCTGCTGAAAATCACCCACGGACTCATGCCATGCCTGTGAACGGAGGTCCACGTATAATTCCTCATCCTTCGCCGGTCCCTCCATCTTTATCGGTATGACCTTCGCCGCCTCCTTCCCTGTGAGGCTTGCCCTGAGCTTTTTGATTACCATCACGCCCTCGGTGTCCTCATTTATGTAGATTCGTAGGGCCTTGTACTTCTTGGCCATTTCCATGATCTCTATGGCTGTGCTGCCTGGCTGGTCCTTATTGAAAGCAGATTGCGCGACGATCGATCGTCCTTCGAAGGCGTAGATGTAGGTCTGCTCATCGCTCTCCCTGGCGCATACCACCGACAGCACACTCCACTTCGGATTGTTCGGGGGGATATGGCCGGCAGCCTTCTCGACCTGGTACCGCTTCAGGAATGTCCTGGAGCCCTCAGCCGTTGGCCTGGCGGCCTCCCTGGCCATCCAGAGGCCCATGAGCACGTCGGCCGTAGCACCGAAGG
>CAZDDA010000049.1:0-10972 GCA_964504085.1 uncultured Thermotogae bacterium
GGCGAAGAGATCTCATCCAGTGCACTTGATGTACGTGGCAAGGCGAAACTAATGAGCATGCTGCTGGACGCTCGATCTAACGACTACACTCAAAACGACGAGACCTATAAGGATGGCATCCTATTTCAGCGAGACAGACCGATTCAAAAGTCGGAGCGTGTCGTGTTGAATGCCATGTTCGAAGGATTCCAAAAGCAAATAGAATTGGCCGGATATGATGCCGAACTACACGAGCAGGTTGCCGAAGCCGACCATCAAATCAACGAATTCTTTACCGACATCGAGAACCCAACCTACGAACAGATTCAAGAACTTAAGGCCAAAATCCTAACTCCAATCGAGAGGCGCATCCTGTGGCAATCAAAGCATGGAAAATAAAACTCAAGTCATCCACTTTCGTCCAGAAAATCCAACTTACGAAGATATTGTCGATGCTCAAGTAGAGGTCGGCAAAATCATGGTTGATCGATACGGATTCGACAAGAAGACGATGATCGAAAGCTATGACTCTGTGGCCGCATCGATGGGGTTTGATGGTGATGCGACAAAGACCTTGCAGGACTTACGCAGCTCCGAGCGCGATCTATCCGAACGCGCAAAGAAGGTTCGAAAGCAGATTGAGGCGAACTACTTTACAAAGCAGTTCAGAAATATCGCTGCGGGTGCCTCAGAGGTCGGCTACGGCATTGCGGCTGGCACAGTTGAGCTCGCATCAAAGCTTCCAGAAAAAAAGGATTTTGGGGGCTACGAAGAAATGCAGGAGTTTGCCGCAACACTACGCGAAATCGGACAGTCGAGTGCCGAGGCATATAATGTAGACCCAGAGATCCGTGAAACCTTCTGGGGCAAGGTTGCAGCCGCAGCGCCATCGCTAGCCGCTGGGATGGCAGTGCCTGCTACAATTTATCCTATGCTCTACGATGAGGCGACGAAGTTTTCCGAGAACACATGGGGTATGAAGTTTTCTGAAATGGACGACGAGCTTCAAGGAAAAGCGGAAAAGACGCGCCTCGCTTACATGTTAGTCGGTGGGGCAGCCGAAAGGCTAGGTGTAGAGAAAATCATGGGTCGAGCACTGAAAACAAAAACACTTCCAGCATTCATGGAGGTGTTAGAATCGGCAGCAGTAGAAGGAACCACTGAAGCATTTCAACAACGCTTACTTCGAGGTTTATCCAAGTATGTTGAAGACTCTGGTGTTGAGGTGTTCGAGGCCGACACTTTACCACAGATGGTCGAGGAGTTCTTTACCAGCGATGACTTCCTTGTCGGCGCAACCCTTGGTGGTGGCGCTTCTGTCGGTCGCATCAGCTATGAGAAGGTCTACAATAAATTCTTAAACCCAGACAATGCCGCCACTGACGTTGACTGGAAGGCGATGAACGACCTGTCCGACGAAGAAGTTCGCGCAACAGTCCTGTCGCAAACCGACAACGAGGAAATCGCTGAGTTGGCAGTCCAAGCTAAGAATGGCGACAAGGAAGCTCAGAAGGCGTATGTGGATGCTCACTACTACGAGGAAGGTGAGTTGGGAGATTTTGAGGGTGTCATGTCTAAAAAGGACAAGGAACTCGCTGTGAGCGAAGCACAGCGCGAACAGAAGACCGTCGAGCAGGAGCAGGCAGAGCAAGCGAAAGCCGAGGAGGATAACCGAATCCGCATGGAAGCATTTGACGCTGGCATGGCGATCATCGATGCGCTTGGTCAAGAGGACGTTGTCATCGATCAGGATGACACCCGCGCCGTCACGTTTATGGAAAAGGTCGATCAGATCGCCAAGGATCGCAAGATGGACGCCAACGAAAAGGACGCATACATCACTGACGTGCTTACGTCGGCAGCTTCAAACATGGGAATCACTCTCGAAGAGGCACGCACGAAGATCGGCAACTTCCGCATAACCGGAGAGACGACTCAACAGTTTGTCGAAGACGTCCTCACGTATCGCGTTCAACTGAATCAAGGTGCCGACCTCGACACATTATACGAGGAGATGGGCCACGTCGAATACCGTCGCCTAAAAGCTGATCTTAACACCGAATCTAATCCAAACGCAGCTTATGAAAAAGTGCTCGGGTGGAAGAAAGTTATCGAAGCCGATACCGGAGAGGTGACCCACGGCGACACCGAGCAGGACGTTGACGAGTGGCTCGCACGCAAAGGCGTGGCATGGGCGATCCGCAACCATCAGAATCAGGACGCGATGGGTAAGCTCGACTCGAAGATCCGTGCGTGGATCAAGAGGTTCATCGAAAAGCTCAAGAGCGTCTTCAAGGACATCGAACTGCTCAACCGTCTGGAGTCCGAGGGAAAGCTCGACCCAGAAATGCGTGCGTTCATGGATCGCGCTATAGGCATCAACGCCGGAACGCGAGTCGAGGCAAACCAGCAGGATGTGCTCGACGAGGACGTGCAGTATCAGGTTACCATCGATGAACGTGGAGGTAACCCAAATACAGAGCTTATTGCACGCGAATACATGGAGCAGGCTGGCATCAATAAGCCGCTACGCATGCGTTACGTAAAACCAGACATTGCGTACCTGCAAAAAGTTGCGGACTTCATGGAGGCCACCCCAAGCGATTTAGACGCCGAAGGAGTACGAGAGTCATACACCGCATTAGCGAATGAGACAAAAGCGCAGTATGAAATCATGAAAAAGAACGGCATTAAGATCGAGCCGTTTACAGGGAAAGGGGAGCCCTACGCCAACTCTCAGGAAATGATGGCTGACGTCCGCGACAACAAACACCTTTGGTTCTTTACTACTGAGGAAGGTTTTGGATCTGGATCGCAAGCTGATCCTTCGCACCCGCTTCTCCAGAAGACAGGCGTAGTGATTAACGGATACGAGCTAGTGTTTAACGACCTATTCCGCGCAGTACATGACTATTTTGGCCACACGAAGGGCAATTTTCAATTTGGGCCAGCTGGCGAATATAACGCATTCCTTGCTCACGCCGATATGTTTACGGACGCAGCTGTTCCAGCACTGGCAGCAGAGACGCTAGCTCAGAACGCATGGGTCAATTACGGAAAACACATCCGTCGCAAAGATGGAACTATGCCTAAAAAAGGCGACATAGATTATACGCATGTTACCGATCGTCCTTTCGCGGATCAAAAGACTTTTATCGTTCCTCAGATTTTGCTTCCAGATGATCTTATTTCATATGAAAGCCCTTCGTCATTTCAAGTTGTACAAAACCAACAGGATTTAACCTTTTACTCTCAACTTGAACGTGTGCTCGAGCAGAAGCTTCAAGGGCGATCAGCGAGCGTTCAGCAGGTGCAGGGGCTGCTCTCGCCTAAGCACGGCGTGAAGCCGGAGGAGGTCAAGTGGAGTGGCATCGAACAGTGGCTCGAGGACAACGCAGAGAACGGGAAAGTGCAGAAGGACGCGCTCATGGCGTATCTGCGTGATGCGGGGCGTGTGCGGTTCGAGGAGGTGACAATGGGCGCACCTTCTACAAAGACATTTACGCATAATTCATTTGTTCTTCGAGGAAGAGACGATGGAATTATTTGGGCGCAGGGTGATGCGATTTCAGCAGAACGCTGGAGGCAAAGAGCAGAAGAAGATCCTATCGAAGCCGAAAAATATATTATTGAGCCTTATGTCGAGGAGAGGCTCGAAGACGAAGGCGACACTCAATACGGTCAATACGTCCTCCCGAACGGAGAGAACTACCGCGAGGTTGTGCTGACGATGCCTGAAAAAGAAGATAGGCCACGGCGAGTGGATGCGATGGACGATCCCGAAAACGCGACAGCTTCCGAATACACCAGCAGCCACTTCGAAGACATCCCGAACTACGTCGCCCATATGCGCCTGAACGAGCGCACGGACGCCGAAGGCAACGACGGTCTGTTTATCGAGGAGATTCAGTCTGACCGCCACCAGCAGGGGCGCGAGAAGGGGTATAAAGAAGATCAGCAGCCGATACTCGACAATTTCCGCAAGATAGCTGACGAAGCTGAAGTCGAGATTGTTGAAAGAAAATTCCTCGGAGGGTCTATTCAAGAATATCGAGCAAGAAGCGGAGACTTTGTTGGCGCAAACGCAGCAACTCCAGAGTCGGCAAGGCAGGGTCTTTATTCAAAACTGGTTGCTAGTTCCGACATGACTCAAGGCATCCCCGACGCCCCGTTCCGCAAAGACTGGCCTCTCCAAATGTTCAAACGCGCCCTACGCGACGCCGTAGCCTCCGGCAAGGACTGGATCGGCTGGACAGTTGGAGAGACGCAGGCCGAACGGTATGACCTGTCAAAGCAGGTGGACAGAATTGTCGTTTCAAATGCTGGATTCACTGATGTTACCGAATATCGAGTTCGTGCTTACGACGCCGAAGGTAATCAAATTATTAGCGAATCTGGCTTAAGTGAGCAGAGACTGTCCGATACAATCGGAAAGGAACTTGCCTCACGAGCCATTGAGCAAGGCGCAAAAGACTCTCCGGTTGAAATGAAGGGCGAAGACCTCAAAGTAGGCGGCGAAGGCATGAAGGGCTTCTACGACAACATGCTCCCGAAGGCCGTGCAGAAATACGTCAAGAAGTGGGGCGCGAAGGTTGAGATGGGTGGACTTGCTGGTATCGACAAGGAGTACTTGGACTTCGATGACTATGCCCAACGAAGAGGGTTTCGTCGCGCTTTAACTGACACAGAAAAATCCGAGGTTAGAAAAGATTACGATGCCTATCTTGACTCTTTGAAGTCTCGACCGGACACCCCCATCCACAAGGTCGCCATCACCGACGCCATGCGCAAGTCCGTGCAGCAAGGCCAGCCGTCTTATCAAATTGAAGATGCGAGCCATTGGAGCAACTTTGAAGGTCTTGACACGCTCGACCCATCGAAACACGGCACAGGCATCTCCGGCATCGAAGGAAAGCGCAAGGCAGCGCATCCAGAAATCTATGTTGACCGCATTTACATCGGCATCGACCCATACGATAAGGAGCCTCGCCTGCCGGACAACGTCTACAAGATGAAGATCGACACCGACCTGCTCTACGACATGCAGGACGACCCAGAGCGACTCATGTCGGACGCTGGCAAGGGCAGCAGTGGCCCTGACGAGACGTTCACGCGATTCGAATCAATCGTCAAAGGCCGAGGCTACCTCGGCATCCTAAACTCCGATACAGGCGTCGTGGCAGTGTTCTACGAAATCCCTACCAACCAGCCGATCACACGCGAATGGTGGAGCGAGGAGCGTCAGTCGCTAGGGCTTGACCCATTTAACCCGAAGGTCGTGTTCTCGAAGAAGACGTTCGCGTCCAACGTCGTCAAGGAGCTGGAGCGCGTGAAGGCTACGGGCTTCAGAGAATCGAACGGCGCGACATTCAACAAGGACGGCACCTCATACACAGGCGGCGGCATCATCGTTGGCGTTCAGAGCGACAACACCTTCATCCCAACGCTCACCGAGCAGTCGGTCGCATCGTTTGCGTCGAAGCACGCGGCCAAGCTGCAGAGCCCTATCGCCAAGACAGGCATCTTCAAGTTCGAGAAGAGCAATCAAGGGTCACAGGATCTCGGCATCGTCCTACCATCATACATGGAAAAGGAAGCGCTGCAGCTTGCTACCTACCTGCGCCAGAACTCCGCATACAACATGGACTCCGGCGAGTTGATCGAGACTGGGTTCGACGGCAACGACCCGCGCAAGGTTTCCGACGAGGAGTTCCTTATGATCGCATCGGAGTATGAAAACGAAGCGAAAGGGAACGAGCCTGAATCTCCGGTTTTTCAACTCACGTACACCGACGACACGTTTGGATACACGTACGAGTATGATGTCACAAGCGAAAGGTTTGCCGATCTCGAGCAAAAAGGTTTTATCACAAGAAATAAATCGATCAATGACTTTAAAGGAAAGTACATAGTCTTGCACCAGCCGGATGGAGCGTTCAGCGGCACCATCAGCAGAGACGGAGAGATCCTTGTTGAGGGCAAGGGCGGCGTTTACTATCCAATAAGATTTCACGAAGAAAATTATTTCTGGGCGTCGACACTTAACGCGGCCACAACTATTACAAGCGTGCTAAATGAGGCAAACAGCATCAACGGGGGCACGATATACATGGCGCTAACATCGGCACCTGTAGACAAGCTGCTCTCAAGCACCACAATGTCGAACGCAGTTCTCGACTTTTTTCTCAACAAGGCAAACGACCGCAAGGTTAAGATCGCGAAGCCTGAAGTCATCCAAGCAATAATTGACGCGGCAAACTTAACTAAAATAGATCAAAATGGGGATAAAATTGGGTTGGGACTTAATTTAAAAAAGAGCCATGGGGATGAGAAAAATATTGAAGCAATTAAGAAAGCTTTAGGTCCGGACCAATCTTCTTTTAAATCTCGAAAACTTTTTTCAACAGAACTAATAGGTAACGTCGTAAAATTAGTTAATAAAAGCGATCAAGCCGTTAATCAGTTTGGAGAGTTTTTCAGCTCGGGAATCATGAACGAGTTCTTCAAGGGCAAAAAAAAGAAAGGGTTTAAGGTTAGCAAAACCAACGCAGTCCAAGCTATTTCGACTATGTTGTCTGAGCCCATGACTCGAGGATTTCAAGGTCAGGCAAGAAATGGAAACATTTATGCCATCATTGAAGTGTCTGGTCCGGTTGAATCAATCGCCAGCGACAAGCACGAATCTTACCCTTACGCCATTGTGCCAACCGAAAAATCTAAAGTTAAGATACACATACTGACAGACGCAATGAATTGGACCGACGTAATAGAGGATCCCGAAACTGGGGCTGCCGTCGAAGCCGATAGGATGCGAAAGATTTACCCTTCAACGGGCCTGTCAAATGAGCCGCTCAAGGTTATTGAACCAGCGGATCCAGCGTTTCAAATTACTGAAGAAAGCCCCGAGGACCAGCGCCAGCGTAAACTTGACGAGCTGTCCCAGAAGCTCATTAAGGAAGAACAACGTCGCCTCGCTGCGATCAAGCGCCTCCATGAACAAGGTGAAGACGTTACCGACAAACTTGAGCAGCTTGACCAAATCCGCAAGACTCTCCCTAGTGCTATCAGAGCGCGTTTGGGGGGCGATGTGCAGATCAGCCGTCGCAAGACTAAAGCTGGACGTCAGAGCGAGCTGAACAGGCGCACACAGCGTGCTCGTGAACTCGAGCAGGCGTATGAAGCCACGCAAAAGAAACAGTGGCTCCGCAAGACCCTAAAGCGATTCCAGAAGACCGGAAAGCGCCGTCAGGATCAGTCGAAGGAACTCACTAAGGAGAAGCGCAACCTCCTCGAAGTGGCCGCACGATCTGCCAACGCGCAGACGCCGGAGCAAGTATTCAACTCGAGCTATCGCAAGCCGAACGGCATGACTCAGGAGCAATTCGAGCAGACGGTCATAGACTTCGTCGGTCTCCTCGAGCCATCCAACCGGAACGCAGGGAAGATCGAAGCAGCATACTACGCCGTCAAGGACATCATCCGAGAGGGTCAGTATGAGATGGATCGCTTCCGCGCAGAGCGTAAGCAGCAGTTCGAAGACGCCACCGAGGAGATCAACGCGAGCGTGCTGGCAGGCGATAAGGCCATGAATCGAGAGAAGCTCGACCAAGCCGAGGACAAGATGTCGCTGGACAAGCAGCTCGTCCGGTGGGTCGATAACGGAATGACCGGACTCACAGCTGGCTTCGAGAACATCGTCCGGCGCTTCGACGGCGAGCAGGGTGGGCCTATGTGGGAATTTCTCTACGCTGATGAGGTTGACGGTGTGAACGCTGCCACCGACCGGAAGAACGAATATCTCCTCGAGCAGGGCGAGTTCGTGGCCGACGCATTGGCCTCCGCATTCCCCGACCTCGTAACGAAGGACGGGGACCCCGACATCAAGGCCATCGTCAAGGAGCTTCACAAACTCGAGGCGATCCCCGACACGGCAGAGGAGACGGGCATCAAGTATTCCAGCTCGGAGGGCGACACCGTCGAGTTCCAGCCAGTCAGTCGGTCGAAAGCAATGTCCATCTGGCTCATCTTGCGTCAGGAGGGCTCGCACGAGACTTTCTATACCCAGCACGGCATCCAAGACCTCGACGCCTTCAGGCGCTCCCTAGAGGAATACATCGGGCCACAAGGAATGTCTGTCATCGAGAACGTAATCACACCGTTCTACGAGAACGCCTACTTCGACCTGAACGAGACCTTCCGGCGCGTGGAGGGCTACGACATGGATCAGGTGAACAACTACTTCGCATTCATCCGCGAGGCAGGATTCAGTGACCAAGACATCGAGGACGCCATCAGCCCATTCGACGCCTTCACTAGCAACGACTCCCGCGCATCCGTGGACAAGGGCGCGACGAAAACCCGTAGCACAGCGGCGACGGCACCGTTCCGCTTCATTTCGGCAATGGACTCGCTTACCCAGTCAATCGCCTTCAACGCGAATTACATTGGGATGGCTGGGCTCGAGAAGCGACTCCGGTGGCTCAACACGGATCCAGCGTTCAAGCGTGCCATCGAGCAGAAGTTTGGGCGAACTGGCCTCCAGCAGTTCCGCAAGGCCGCAGAATCTGTTATCGTTGGACGTATCAAGGTCGAAGGCTGGGGCAGTCGCCTTTTAGAGGGGCTCCGTGGGGTTGGTGTGACTTCGGTTCTTTCCCTTAAGCCGAAGATCGCAATGACTCAGTTGACTTCCGGCCTTGCTGGTGTCGTCGAGATGGATACAACCGTCTGGGTTGATTACGTGAGTAAGATCATTGCGAACCCGACAAAGCACTGGAACATCCTCAAGGAGACGCCAGCAATGAAAGACCGGATGAGCCGAGGGCAGTCACAGGAGGTGCTCATGGAACTCAATAAGATTGGACGCCTAAGCCTTCGCAACGATGCACTGGCGAAACTCGAGACCGCTACGCGCTACAGCATGGCGATGATCAAGATGGGTGACATCGTCGGGGCTTCACTTTCGGCAGGGCCAGTCTACTTTGAAACCTACGACCGCGTGCTCGCCGAGACAGGTGACATCGTCGAAGCCAAGCGAAAGGCGAACTTAGCATTCAGTCGCTCCGTCAATCGCTCACAGCAGTCGCCACACCTTTACGCGAGGCCACAGGCATACCAAAACAACGCGATCATGCGAGCGCTATACCAGTTCCGCTCTTCGCCGATCCAATACCTTAGCGAGGAGTTTATGGCCATTCGCGAGTGGGTTGCATCAGCTAAGCGAGACGACTGGACTCCAGAGCAGAAGGCGAAGGTCGCCAAGCAGTCGGCCAAGGCGCTACTAATCTATCACGTCGTGCTTCCTCAACTGTTTCACGCCGTCAACAACGCCCTTATCGGTTTATGGCTCGACGACGAAGAGAAGCGCATCGGATACTGGCAGGGCGCTTTGATGAGTCTGGTATTTGGCAATTTTGGATCGATCCCTGTTTACGGAGACGCGATCTACAGCACGGTGGCTAAGATCGCCGACGTTGACTCGTTTCCAGTATCTGTGGCACCAGCAGGACTACAGAATGTGCAGCGCCTGCCGTCAAACTTCAGCAAGCTGCTCGAGTTCGGCGACCTCGACACGCAGCTTGATGGTTTGGCTAGAATACTGGACATGACTGGCGTTGGTGCATCGACCGTTAAGGGCTCCATAGAGTCGGCATTTGAGCTCATAGACGAGGGTGACCCTAAAGAGATACTTGAAATTTTAGGATGGTCTGAATGGCTTTTTGGCGAGGACTAACCGCTGACCTTAACTCTATACAAAAACAGACACTACAACTAGGAGATTATCATGAGCCTTTCAGAGCAAACACCTCGCGTAGACGCGACACTTCTAACTGCAACCGACGCAATCGCATTCGCCTATCCGTTCGCGGATGCAGACGAACTGCTTGTCGTGAGCGACGGACGTGGAGTCCTGACTCGAGTCACACACTACACCGTGACCGGAGAGGGTGAGGCAGCAGGAGGCACCGTGACTATGGTCGGAGGGACTGTCGGTGAGAAGATCACCATCGTCCGGAACACACCGATCAGTCAGACGCTTACGCTTCGGGTGAACGGCAAATACTTTGTGACGGACGTGACGGCTGCACTGGACAAGCTCACGAAGCTGGCTCAGGAGACTCGAGAGATCCTTGACCGAGCACCTAAGACATCGGTCAGCGACGGTGGCTCATACGAGTTTCCTGACGCAGCCGAGCGAGCAGGCAAGGCAGTTCGGTTCGATGACAATGGCGACTTGGATGTCACCGGAGAACTTGGAGTTTGGAAGGGCGAGTGGGCGACTGATACAGTTTACTACCAATACGACTATTTTAAAGTCACTGACGGCAACGGCATCGCAACAGTTTATATCGTTGAAGATGACCACACATCGACCAGTATCAGCGCTGACCTGAGTGCGAATGACATCTCGGTCCTTATCGACGGATCTGCAATCAGCACCGCACTTACGGCAGCAGAGGCAGCGCAGTCGGCGTCAGAGGCAGCGCAGTTGGCAGCCGAGCTTGCTCAGACTGGATCGGAAACAGCAGAGATAAATGCAGAGGCCGCACAGTTGGCAGCAGAAGCGGCACAGTTGGCGGCAGAATCGGCAGAGACGAATGCAGGAGCGAGCGAGATAGCAGCAGCAGCAAGCGCAGCAAGCGCATTGTCAAGCGCATCAAGCGCAGCATCTACACTTTCATCCGTCCAAGCGATTGCGAATAACCTGAGCTATCAGGGGAATCATAACGCATCCGGTAACACTGCACCAGCAGGTGCTACAGTTGGCGAGTTTTGGTCTATCTCTGCCGCTGGCACATTCGGTAGCATCACTTGGGCAGTTGGTGATCTTGCACTCTACGATGGAACTACATGGCACAAGCAGGACGTGTCTACCATTTTGCAAGCTGAAGAAGATGCAAGAATTGCAGCCGACAACCGCAGGGCGTATGCGGGGGGTGTGGCGTTTAATGGAGGGGTATCCGATGCATTTAGTAATGGCACAGTTGAGTTTACT
>CAZDDA010000050.1:0-10953 GCA_964504085.1 uncultured Thermotogae bacterium
GCAGCCCCACGGGGAATCGAACCCCGGTCTGATGGCTGAGAACCACCTATCCTCCTTCTGCCTATCGTAACCCTCTGAAATACCTACTCGGTATGAAATCGGCAACGCCGAGCAGTACGGATATAGCTACGGCTTGCTCTCAGAGAGGAGAAAACGGTGGCACGTGGCGGTGTCCTTTGTGGGAAGCCCGTGGGTTCTCCGGCACGCAATGGCAGGGCGAACCGGAACGCTGATGTGCGTCGCAAGAATGCCCGATCCGTTGATAGGACTTCAACCGAAGGCAGTGAGAAAGCCTCTCAAAACAAGGAAGCCCTTACTTGGTTGGCTCGAGATAGAGCCATCAGTCTATTCCGGGATGAGGAAGGTGAGGCGTGTGCCCTGATCAAGCTGCCGGGCAGGCGTCGAATAGTCGAGGTCCAATCCAAGGAATTCAAGGACTGGCTGAGAGCACTGGCGTGGTACGAGCTGAAATGGGTCCCGAGTGGCGACCCATTAAGAGCGTCGATAGGAACGCTAGAAGCGATTGCCAAGATGGAGGGACCACGCTACCCGCTGCACGTTCGCTGCGCGTGTCGGGGAGAGCACATCTGGATCGATCTTGACGGCTCGAGGGCCATTCGGGCCAGCACCGAGGGCTGGGAAATCGATAACAAACCGCCGATTCTTTTCAGGTCCTTCCCTGATCAGAAAGCGTTGCCCGTCCCGGAGAAACCCGACAAGGGTGACGTGCGCCAGATTCTCAGGTTTGTCAACCTGGCGGATGATGGGACACAGCTTCTGCTTCTTTGCTACTTGGTAGTTGCCTTGGTGCCCGGGATCCCGATACCTGCCCTTGTCGTTCATGGTGTCCAGGGGTCGGCGAAGACTACTCTCCTGAGGCTCATCAAGCGGACAATTGACCCGTCGGTGGTCGATCTACGAGCGGGTGTCAAGGATGAAGACGAGTTTGCTCTCGCGGCATCTCAGACGCGTCTCCTCTATCTGGACAACGTCACGCTCCTACCCGGCTGGTTGTCCGATGCGATCTGTCGTGCCACGACGGGTGCTGGTCATGCGAAGAGGAAGCTTTACACCAACAAAGAATCGACCCTCATCCGGTACCGGTGTGCTTGCGGCATTTCCGGTATCAACCCTGCAAGTGGGAAGCAGGACCTGCTCGATCGAGCACTGATGCTGTCGCTGAACGGCATTCCCCCGGATACAAGACGGCCCGAGGAGGATCTCATTGCGGAATTCGACGAGGTACGGCCGTCAATCCTGGGCGGTTTGCTGGACTCGCTGGTGCATGCCTTGCGGGTGAAACCCAGCCTCGAATTAGCCGAACTACCACGCATGGCTGACTTCGCTATGTACGGGGCGGCCGCAGCCGTGGCGCTCGGAAGGAGAGCACAGGATTTCCTCGATGCATATCAGGGTAACGTCAGGCGGCAACACGAGGCCGCGATCGATGCGAGCCCTGTAGGGCAAACGGTTGAGGAGTTCATGTCGGACCGGACGAGCTGGCAAGGGTCACCGGCCGAGCTCCTAGAGTACCTTACTGCGTCAGCGGAGGGCCTTAAGATCCGCACAAACGGCAAGGGCTGGCCGGGCAATCCCAGCTGGCTCATGAGACGGCTTAAAGAGGTAGAGACGACCTTGACTGCTTCCGGCATAACTATCCATCGGACCCATGACGGACAACAGCGGCTGGTAACGCTAAGACGGGATTAACGGCACTCTCTTAATTACTTGCTTGCTCCTATCCCTCCTCCTTGCCACCCCGCAAGAAGAGAATTGCCGCTGTGCCGGCAGTGGCGTTAGTCGGACAGCAATGACAACAGGTTGCGGACTAACGGCAAGCACAGGCTGGCGTTAGTGGTGTTGGAACCTGGAAGAAGCTGTGTGCAGCGTGCTACTCCTCCTCGACTTCGCAGGATTCAGATAGGTCTTCAAGGAACTCCGGCTTGAGGTACTGAACGACAGAGCCGACTTCCTTGAGACGATCCCGCAGTGTCGAGAAGGACACAAACCGACAGACCTCTGCCAAAGGGGGAACAAGCTTTGAGAACGTTGGGCGATTGACCTCTGTGATCACCTTGCTGCGCCGTTCATCGGGAGCGACAAGAAACAGAGGAATATTGATGTTGGGTTGCATTGACACCAGGTCTGCCATACGAAGAAGTCCCGAGTAGATTGAGGTCGTGCTCTCAACCTCAAACGCACCGACAATCGCATTGCCTTTGACCCACAGTACGTCAATCATCTCAATCGTCTTGGTGGTAGGCTCATCGAATTTCACTGGCAGTTCGGACAGGAGGCTTGGGAGATCCGAAATCCGTTTGCTGCTCACTACCTTGCCACGGTCGTTGCGCGCCACCCATACATCCAGACCCATGTCGCTGCCAAGCTTGAGCAGGAGCCACTGGATTTCCTCGTGAGCCGTAGGCTCTGTCACGTCAGATTCGTCTCTGCCTGGAACTGTGACCGATCCTATCTTGGCCTTCAGAGCCCGCGGTCTTTGGGCCAGCTTCTTGGGATCGACCGGTCGAATAGTAGGGTTGTCCTTTGCTTCCCGGAGAGCGTCTACCACCGCCTTGGCGTCGGCTTGCTTCCACCGTGTGGGCGAGCCCCGGAAGTGCCCGATCCATGAGTATCGGCTCTTCAGGTTTCGGAACATGCTGAGCTGGGCTTCCAGCTCGCGGACAGGAACTGCGGTCTCCGGCCTGAGGGCGACGACCACTTTCACTCTCATGCGACACGGAAAGATCTCGTCTTTCCAGATCGGGCTGTCGTCTTTGTAGGGTTCCGATACAACCTCCAGTATACCGATGAACCTGGAGACGCCGATCAAGTAGCACAGCAGGAAGTCTCCAGGTTTAATCTTCTGTACCGTCGTCCAGCGGTTCTCACGGAATCCCGAGACGTTTGCGCCAGCGTCAAGGAACTCCTGCCAGGTAGTCCCGGTGAACAAATCAAGCCAGTAATTCGGTGCGCCCATATCTCTCGCTCCGGATGATCGGTGTACTTCAGCGCCTTGCCTCTGGTTCTGTCCTCAGGGTGTTTGGTGCGGCTCCTATCGAGTCTCTCAGATGTTGGTTCGACCGGATCAATCCCGAGCTCGTGCACCACTCGCAGACAGAAGCCTCCGATTCAGTATATTACCACTCGGCATATCCTGACAAGCCCCATGTGCCCAGACAAGATTCTCGAAACTTCGAAATCTCAGAGTTGGAATCTGCCTCCTAAATCGGGTAGTATCAGGCTGGAATCTCCTAGCAGCCAAGGTCGGCCAGAGGCACAGCGCCTCACAAGCCTCGGCTTTAGTACAGTCTCCTGAAGCTGAGTGAGGTGGCAGCAGGATGGGAACTTCAAACAACGTTGACGAAGTGAAGAACCGCGTTTTGACTGAAAACACCTCCCAAGCTGTCTTCAAGCACCTAAGGAAGCTCGAGGACCACAAAGAGCAATTCCAATGTCGCTGGGTATGGGAGCTTCTCCAGAACGCCCGGGATGCCGCGCGACTGGGTGACGGCGCCAAGGTGGAATTGGTGCTAGGACCACAGGAGCTGCTCTTCCGACATGATGGAAAAGCATTCTCCGAAGAGGAAGTGGCCCACCTCGTCTATCATGGATCGACGAAGCTGGCGACTGAAAAGGCCGTAGGACAGTTCGGGTCCGGCTTTCTTAGCACTCACCTGATATCAAAGACCGTTCGAGTTCGGGGGCATCTCAAGAAAGGGGACGAATTCGATTTCGTCTTGGAACGCCACGGCAACTCCCCGCAAGAGCTAGCTCAAACGATGGATGAGTCCTGGCAACGATTCAAGGATTCTCGTCGAAGTACTTCCCAGAATGACACGCAGCTAACTGAGTTCGCCTACCACTTAGAACCGATCGTGAAAACGGTCGTTGAGCAGGGCATTGAAGCACTACAACGGCACGCTCCCTACGTGCTTGCCTTCAACGACGCCTTGGGGGAGATTCACCTCGACCAGAGGGAATCCGTGAGCAGCATCAGGAAGGGTACTCCTGAGGAACTTAGAACTGGTATTGCCCTTGTACCTATTGAGCGACAGCCTACAGACGAAGAGCGCGGCCGAATTCAGATAGCCTTGGCCTGCGACGATGATGTTTGTGTCGCTGTCTTGCTGAGGCTGGAGGCGGGCGAGACAATTGTTGAATTAGATCAGACCACGCCAAGAATATTTGTGGCCTTTCCGCTTCTCGGCACCGAGGATTTCTGCTTTCCGGCGATCATGCATAGCGACGCCTTCGTGCCTGAAGAGGAGCGCGACGGCATCCCACTTAAAGGCGAGAGTGAGACCAACACACGGAACCAAGAGGCTGTCAAGCGAGGTTTTGAACTCCACGTTGGACTGATCGAAGTGGCTACTGCGAGAGGATGGCTCAAAGCCCATAGAATGTTGCACCTCCCTCCCTTCGCTGCGAAGACCTGGCTGGACCGTCGGTGGTATCGAGATATAGTCGCTGACAAACTCGTGGATTCGGCTAGGAGCCGGGAGATCTTGAAGACCATCGAGGGGAAGACTCTCACGCCACAAGAGTCGTGGGTCCCTATGTCGCCGAAGGTTCCCCCGATGGACTTGTGGAATCTTGGATCCCGCTTGAGCGCGGGACTTAGTAAGCTTCCCCAGCGGGAGGACGCTGAGGAATGGACGGCCATCTTGCTCAGCTGGAGCGAGTTCATAGATGACGATCTTGCTGCTCTGCCAGAGGCGTTCACAATCGAGAAGCTCGCTCTACACGTCTCAGGCATGACGGAGTTGAATAGTCTAGGGGCTGGGCTCGTTTCTTCTGAACCAGTGGCTTGGTTGGGCGAATTCTATGATCTGATCTCACGGGCCGGTGAGATATCTCTCTTAGACAAATTCGAACTGCTGCCGGATCAGAACGGTACCCTCAGGAAGCGTGTTGACCTTCAAAGGGACGACGATGTCGACGAGGACCTGAAATCGATTGCAAGCCAGTTGGGACTTAACGTCAAATCGGAGCTGCTGCACCAGGGCATTTCCCACCCCGAGATATTGGGAAACCTCCGTGTGAAGAGTGAATCTGAAGTCCTTACTACCGTCGCTCAGAGGCTCAACGAACGCTGTGAGCAAGACCCAAGTGAAGAGACTGTCCGCCATGCTTGTGTTTCACTCTTCTGGTGGGTGGTGGCAAGGGAGCGCTTAGCGGATCTCCAGGGTCTCCCGGTGCTCACAAGTGTAGAGGGAACCGGTGAGAATCAGATCATTCCGCTGCGGAGACTTGCTCATGACGAGGAACGTATTCCCCTGGCACCTCCATCCTGCTGGCCGGAAAAGGCCCGTCCTTTCGCCGGTCTTTTTCCTCGTCGCTTCATCCTGAGCTCAGAATACACTGAGGAGTGTGGTGACAAGGAACCGTGGCGTAGGGTCGCTGACGAGGGCTATGTAAGGCTCAGTCCTGTTTACGACAAGACAGCAATTGTCGAAGCATTCATCGATGTTGACACGGATTCCGAACAGGAACAACACCACTCTGATAGCTTGGTCAGGGGCTCGGACATAGCGTTTCTGACTGGAAGTGGTGGGAGTATAATTGACACCGTTCGAGGGAGCAAAGCAAAGGGTCGCGAGCTATTGCACTTCCTTATTAGCTTTGTACTGGCGGAGGATGATGAAGCCCTTGCGGAGGTAGAGTCTGTCTGCACGTGCTCGGAGACTCATCGGCACTTCCGGGCATTTTGGCTTACTCCCATCAAGGTCCGCAAATGGGTCAGACTGGACAAGACCTCTTCGCTGCCAACCGCCAAGTCCCTCGCCCAGCTACTGGAAGACAAAACTGACCTGATCGATATGTTGAGAATGCGTGAGGCTGCTCGGCTCATGAAGGCCCTCGGCATCAGTATGGCTGATCTTTCGCTAAGATCGATTTCCGGGGACGAGGATGAACGATTCGAGCTGGACAGTTCTCTAGCTCGCATGGTTGGAGCGGCCCACAGTGATCCGACGAGAATACATGAGTTAGCTGATGAGATCAGCGAGTGTCCGGAGGCGCTCGATTGGATCAGGGAACGCCGGAAGAAGCGAGAAGATGTTCGCAAGAACCAGGAAGTTGGGCAGGCTGTTGAGACACTGCTGAGGCAGCATCTGGAATCATTGGGCTTCCATGTGGAAAGAACAGGCATTGGCTCCGATTTCGAAATCGCGTACGAACATGAGGCCGATGAGGTTGATATACGTGTCAAAGTTAGTGGCAAGGGCAAATCGTTTCTCATAGAGGTCAAGGCTACTGTGGACATGACTGCCAAGATGACGGAGAAGCAGGCAAGTACAGCAGTTGAGGAGAAGGATTCATATCTCTTGTGCATTGTCAATCGTTCACCAGGAGGGCCCTTGGAAACCCAAGTCAGAGAGGGCGCCCGATTTGTCCACGATATCGGGGAACGACTGGGAAATCTCTGGAGTCGCTATCGGCACTTGCAGGAGACACGAAACATTACGCCCACGAGAGACGAAGACATCGAGTTGGAGATGGATCAGGGAATAACTCGCTTCAGGGTTGGGGCGGCAGTCTACGCCACTGGTCTCAACTTCGATGAACTCGTGGAGCTCATTGGGTCCTGCAAATAGTGCGGTGCGAATATCAGCCACGGTGACAGGGTCCGGTTTGTTCTCGGAGGCGGCGTGAAGACAGATATCAACCATCAGGTAGTCGCGCTAGTTGAACGGTTCGACCGCAATCTGGAGGCGTACAAGAGACCCGGCTACAAGGAAGTGTCTTTGCGCAGGAAGTTCATCGATCCGTTTTTCGAGTTACTGGGCTGGGATGTTTCAAACACGCAGGGATGGGCGGAGCAATACGAGGAGGTCATTCACGAAGACGCCATCAAGATGGGAGGAGTCACCAAACGCTCCCGACTACAGGAAATTCGGGACAGCGTGGCGTAGGAGGTGGTTAAGCGTTGAAGGCTTTTGACCGCAGATGCCGGGTGCCATTCTTGATCATCACACTTCTGATGACCAGTTGTGGAGATGACGGCGGCGGTCCAGGCGATGCATCTCCCCCGACCGCCGTGTCGGACTTGGCGGCCAGCGCCCTCAGTGATTCCTCGGTCGAACTCACATGGACCGCTCCCGGGGACGATGGCCTACAAGGTACTTCGTCGCAGTACGATCTTCGCTACTCAACATCACTACTGGTCACAGAGGGCGGATGGAGCGCTGCCACCCGCGTCCTCCAGTTAGAATCCCCGAAAGAGTCTGGAGAACCGGAATCCCTAACTGTGGTTGGCCTCACAGCCGAGACCAACTACAATTTTGCGCTGAAGACAGGGGATGAGATTCCCAACTGGTCCGGACTGTCAAATGTGGCCAGTGCAACGACACTCGAGTTTGTCGAGGGTCCCGACATAGTGCCACCCGCGGCGGTTAGCGACCTTGCGGTCACAGCCGTAACAAGCTCCAGGGTTACCCTCCAGTGGACCACTCCTGGAGATGATGGCTGGACGGGCGGTGCATTTCTATTCGACATACGCTACTCACAATTCGAGTTGAGCGAGTCGCAATGGTCGACAGCGGACCCAGTTACCAACGTGCCAACGCCTTACCCGGTAGGGCGGCTGCAAGACGCGACAGTTTCCGGCTTGGCCAGCGAGACGGACTACTACTTCGGGATCAAGACTCGCGATGAAGCAGCCAACTGGTCAGAGTTGTCCAACGTCGTGCAGGCAACCACCTTGCCTGCCCACCAAGCGGAGCCAGTCCTCTCTGACGGCTCGGTCAATTCAGCGAGTGGGTCAAACGAGACCGTCTTCACATACCGAGTGACCTACTCAGACCTCGACGGAGACCCGCCTGGCATGCAGGACGTAGTAATCGACAACACTCGGAATGAAATGACGCGAGTATCTGGCAACGATACGACGGGGGCAAACTACGAATTCACAACGACGCTGGCGCGCGGCGAGCACGAGTACTATTTCGAGTTTGATGACAGCTTCGGTCACAGTGTGCGATTGCCAGTATCTGGAATCCTCCTAGGACCCTCCATCCACCTGGTACGGCTCACTACAGACTCGGTTGGTGACGACCAGCCGAGTTGGTCTCCCGATGGGAGCAGCATCGCATTCAAGTCGTGGCGCAGCGGCAACGAGGATATATGGGTAATACCCGCGACCGGCGGAACGGCAACTCAGATAACGGTGGAACCTCGATATGAGGAGCATCCCTCCTGGTCCCCTGATGGATCTCAGATTGCCATCACAGCCTGGGCGGACGGGGACGGCGACATCTGGATTCTGCCAGCCGCCGGAGGAGTGGCCACACAAGTCACCACGGATGTTACCCACGATGAACAGCATCCTTGTTGGTCACCCGATGGGAGTACCATTGCATTTCAGTCCGACAGTAACGGCAACTCGGATATCTGGGTGATACCGTCATCTGGGGGCACTGCCGTTCAGATTACTAATGATCCTGCTTGGGACGTCCATCCTTGTTGGTCACCCGATGGCGCGAAGATCGCGTTCACCTCTGATAGAAGTGGGGTGGGACAGATCTGGGTTGTGCCTGCTGAGGGTGGCGCTGCCGTTCAGATCACGACGGAATTCACTGGCGCAATGGATCCCGCGTGGTCACCTGACGGCGAGTGGATTGCATTTGAGCGTAGCAGTAGTCTCTGGAGGATTCCTGCGATCGGCGGATCCGCAAATCGTCTGACCGAAATCTCAGCGGGGGATCCATGCTGGTCCCCGCTGGGCGATCGAATTGCCTTCATGTCGACGCAGAGCGGGAAACCCAACATTTGGGTCATCGATGTCGAGTAAGAGGCTCAAGCCAGGGTTTCAATGGTACGGCGAGGCAACAGGACTTGCTGTGATGGGAGAGGCGACGCAAGGGATCGGATGATTCCAGACTCGAAGATCCGTTAATGATTCACTCCGTGACGGTAAGCGACGCGACGCTCTGGGGAGGATCCAATGAATGAGGAGTCATCGCGACACGACTATGGACTTGAGCTTGATCGTTTGTTCGCTGGCGCGGACGATCGCCCGGTACTTCTACTCGGCGGACCTGCCTCAGGCAAGACGCATGTGCTCAAGGAATACACGAGACGAGCTAGAGAGCGTGGCGATCTTGTCGTACTCATACACTTGCGAGCCCTGACAGATCCAAGGGATATTCTCTCAATAATAACGGATCAGGTTCTTGAGTGGTTAGAAGGTAGTTCGGATCAGAGGCATGCTGACGAGATTGCCTCAAAGCTCCGAAAGCTAAGTGTTCAGTTGGCACACGGAACCTCGAGAGACCCCACCCACAGCATATCCGCGTTTCTGAGGCTCCTTGAGTCTTCGATTCCACTCAGTCCTAGGGTAGTCATCATCATGGATGGTCTTGACGAGGTTGCAGACCCGGAGAGGTTTCTAATAGTCTTCGAGCAGCTTGCCTCCCTTGAAGGGAATGCCCGTCTGATCCTCTCCTCCAGGCCCGCCTCAGTAGTTGAGCGTGTTAGACGCGTAGGATCACAGGCGTTTCACGTACTCGAGCTCCGAGAGTCCTTCAGGGAGGAAGTATGGGGATCCCTTCTGTCCTTCTGGCCAGATGCTGATTCAGTGCAACGGGCGCTGAATCAGCTCGACCTCGAAGCTGTGCCCTTAACTCTGTCAGAATTCATTCCCTTCGTTTTCGAAAAGGGTTTGGACGAGGCGTCTGCGGGCGATTTCAGTCGGGCGGACCTTGAGCGTCTGATCAGCATGGTAGCTGTGTTTCACCCCATCTCGGTCGATTCACTTGCACAACTGATGCGCCTATCGCCCGATACCGCTGAGCAAATGGTCGCAAAGATCTGTTCTCCGCCACTGAGCGTCCTCGTGGTCACCTCGGCCCGTGGCGTTGAAATGGTGCATCCCACATTTCGCGAGTTTGTTCTGGAGAAGATTGCTGGTGGGCAGGAGGTTGACATCCCCAGTCTTCAATTCGGTTCTGAAGAAGCAGAGCAGGACAATCTTCTGGCTGAGATCTTCGTCAGGCGTCCAGGTCTCAGTGGAATCCTGAGCTGTCAAAAGACTATTGTTCTAGGGGATCGAGGATCTGGGAAGAGCGCTATCTTTAGAGTTATAAATGGGTTAGAGCACTCGAGGCAGGCGACAGTCGGAGGATGCGAGTCTGAAGGACTGCCGGAAGACACCATTCCGGTCGCGGCAGATGATCCATCGTCCTTCCTACAGAAGACACTGGGTGCCGTTGATAGCGAGCATACTCCAGAGAGATTCCGGGCCTTCTGGCTGCTTTACGCCGCTGCCTTGATTGCTACTAGAATGGTCGAGGAAGATGAGAAAGATGGTGCGAATCAGCCATACTACAGTGATGCACGACGCATCCTGCAGACTGTAGGCTGGGAGAAGCACCTCCGGAGACAGGAGTCGAAACTCAATAAGGTCTGGCAAAGAGCAAAGTCGATCCTTGCTGGAGGAGTCAGGTTCAGTATTGGGCCTGTGACAATTGAATTCGATCGTCCTTTCGCTGGTCTCTCCGGAACGAGGACGCTAGACATCACCCAGTTCATCATAACCAGTCAAAGCGTTCTGGAACAGAAGGGGCTTCGGATGCTCCTTCTGATTGACAGGATTGATGAGATTTTCAAGTACCAGCGGACGCTGCAAGAGGCGCTCGTCCAAGGCTTGTTCCTGGCGGAGGCTCACATTGCACAGTCTGGAACAGTTAGGCTGTCTGTATTCCTTCGTACGGACCTGTTTGAGATCTACGACATCCAAGAAAAGAACAAGTTCGTGTCGAGATGTCTCCCATTGAGTTGGACTGAGCGAGACCTGCTGTGTCTGATGGTCCGGAGATTATACTCTAATGCCCAGTTGCGTCGTGTCGCCGACCTCCTCGGGATCGATCCAGCGGGTCCGGAGTTCGGGATTGGGGCTGCCCTCCGGGTTGTCTTCCCGGAGTACATCGAGCAGACTCCCTTTCGGGAGTGGTT
>CAZDDA010000051.1:0-10933 GCA_964504085.1 uncultured Thermotogae bacterium
CAAGCTGCTTTCCAATTTCCCCGCCAGCCGCTAGGACGCATTCCACAATCCCCAGCCGCAGCCCAGCGTGATCGACCACACACTTTTGACCAGGAGCAAAGGAAAAGGAGGAAGCATCGAAGTAGCCGGTGTCGCGCTCCAAGTTGAGGACCTGCACAAGGGCAACCTTACCCTCAGTCATCCCCCAGCCCCCTCACACCCAGAAAAAGTGAAAGCAGGACGGGCTCCAAAGGAACATAACCCTTCACCGCCCTCTGGGCCCGCTCGATCGATGTGCAGAATTCAAGGATTTGATCTGGATTCACCCGCCCAATCAATGCAGACAGGGTCGAGTGCTGGTAGGAAATCGGCAATGAGAGACCCCCACGGACTACATCAAAGGCGATGGTGCGAAGATCTTCCAGCAATGCCACAACTTGTTCCTTTCCTGCCTGCGCCAGGATTCTCGCCCCGGCGACAGCAAATTCCGCCTCTCCGTTGATCAAACGATCGAGCAGGGTGAGCGCGCCCTCGTAACGAAGGATTGGATCATCCGTAGTGATCATTGCCACCAACGACTCCGAAGTGGCCTCGAGCGCCTTTCCCCGTGCCTGTGACCGCGCTGCGGCAAGATCTCCTTTGGTCCGAAGGAAGGGTTCCAGCTCCTCTTCTCCACGGGCAACAGCCAGCAGGTACCTCCCCTCCTCTTCGAGGTACCCCGCTGCTACAAACCGAGCAAGAAAGTCCGTTTGCAGCGGTGGAGCAATCCGCACCACGCGGCTGCGGGAGAGAATCGTCGGAAGAATATCGCCAGTGTGTGCAGCTAACAGCAGGAATACCAGATTCCGGGGTGGCTCCTCGAGGACCTTGAGAAGCGCGTTTGATGCTTCGATGGTCAACGCTTCAGCGCGTGCAATCACGCAGACCTTCCTCTTTCCCTGTGTCGGGGTGAACTGTCCCTGACGGATCACCTCGCGCACCCGGTCGATCCCGATCGTCTCCCTTCCCGGAGGAGGAGCCAGCTCGATCAGGTCAGGGTGAACTCCCTGCAGTACAAGCCGCTGCTGCCTCGGTTCATCGCTGATGAGGGGTGCCGCCATACGCCGTCCCTGATCGGTGCGTTTCGGTCCGCGCGGAACAAGGACCAGAGAAGAGGTTGCACAACAGGCCTTCGGCTCAGACAGCGCCGCTTTATTCATAGTGGAAAGAGAGTATCACAGAGCCCGAAAGGTCGCAACGACCTCACAGGAAAGCCTGTTCCAGGAAATCAGCGATGTCCTCCAGGCTGTGAGGTGAAAGAACCACCACCCCGTCAGGAAGGGCAACGCGCCTATCGGTAATGACCGCGATCACATCGATCCGGCCAGCAAGCGGCTCGGCATTCACTCCACCTGCCTGCCGGTAGACCTCCACCTTGGGGAACGGACCGTGCTTGAATCCCTCGACCAGTACTACATCAAATCCTTGAAAGGCCCGTTCGATCGTCTCTTCGAGCGGTTCCCTAGGGAGTGAATCCCAGAAAAGGGCACAACCGGTCTTTCCCACAACAAGGGTCTTCTCCGCGCCGGCTTCTCGGTGGTGGTAGGAGTCCTTCTCCGAGCGATCGAAGCTCTCCTCATGGGGGGCATGCTTCACCGTGCCCACGTGATATCCTCGCTCCAGCAAAACCGGGATCAAACGCGTCAGAAGCGTCGTCTTCCCGCTCCCCTGACGGCCGATGAACGAAACAACAGGGATCACCGGAAAATCACCTCGGAATCATCCCGATACAGTCCTCCAGGCCAAGCGAGCGCAGTCTCGCGTCGGTCGGTCCGTATCGATCAAACCCGCGCGCAGCGTAGTACGCTCCAATCGCCTCGTTCATCTCCTGCGGATCGACGGGGTGTTCCGCGCTGGCACCGCGCGGAAGCGGTTGCGCAAACCGCGCAGGAAGGCCGTCACCCTCCATTCGATGCCCAGCACGCGAACTCAGGATTCGCATCAACGCGTAGTTGCGCTCGCCGATTTGCAGCATCTCCGCTGCATCGATCAAGCGACCGGTCGCCGCTTCGAAGAGCGAGCGAATCTGCGGGTAGTTGTACCGATCCCCTACGCTGCGCGTGGTGAAACAGCAGAGAACAAGGGAATTCGTAAAGGAACGAAGGTCTTCGAACACCTTGGCCGGCTGAGGCTTATCGACAAGTGTGAACCGGTCGTAGCTTCGCGTAACGCCGAGCTCCAGAGATGGGCTGTCGGAACCGAGCATCGTGTCGTGCATTCCTTCCATGTGATTCGCGCCCCGCGGCGTCGTGGCGTAGCTGATCCCCAACCCCTGTTTACCGCGGGGTTCGTGCATCGGGAGTTCGACACCCTTGATCGTCATCGCGAAATCAGCCCCGATCTCGGAAGCGAACTGATCGAGACCTGCACCGACACGATCGCCGATTCCGTCTCGATGAGCAATCTGATCGACAAGCGCCACAATCGCTTCTGCGTCTCCCCAATCGATGGCCTCCTCGATCAGTCCTTTCTCCGAGGCTTCCATCAGAAACGCGATGCTCGTCCCGACGGAGATCGTGTCGAGGCCATAGTCGTTGCACAGCTGGTTGGCCAGCGCGATCGAATCGAGATCGGCGTTCATGCACAGCGAGCCAAGGGCGGCAACGGTCTCATACTCAGGGCCACCGAACTCAGGAAGGACGTATCGGCCGGCAAACGACGTCTTCACCGTACGCTTGCAGCGAATGGGGCAGCCCATACAGGTATCCGGCCTGACGAGGATTGTCTTGTACATGCGGGCGCCGCTGATCGCCTCGGCCTGATCGAACACACCCTGCTGGAAGTTCTTGGTCGGGAGGATGCCCATCTCGGAGAGCACCGGCACGCCTCCGGAAGTCCCGTACTTCCAATCTTCTTGCGTGCGCTCATCGGTGAACTCTTTGACATATTCGGCACGTTCCGCGGCGAACCGGTCAGGATCAGCCAATGTCTTCTCGGCGTTCCCGCGAACGACGACCGCCTTGAGCCTCTTCGATCCCATCACTGCGCCGAGGCCCGGCCGACCGGAGGAGCGTGAGCGATCGTTAATGATGCATGCCTGCGAAACGAGATCCTCGCCGGCAATTCCGATCGAGCTGATGCGGGAGCCGGGATGCCTCTTCCTCAGTTCCTCCTCGGTCTCGCCGGTGCCCTTGCCCCACAGACCGTCAGCGGGAATCAGCTCCGCCTTCCCATCGATCAAAGCTAGAACGACCGGTGCCGCCGAGATGCCGCGAACGAGGATTCCATCGTAGCCGCTTTTCCCAAGTTCGTGGCCAAAATACCCACCAGCGTAGGAGTCGGCGACGGCTCCCGTTTTCGGCGAGACGGCGAGGACAATATGACGTCCACCTCCCACAACGCCGGTCCCCTGGAACGGGCCGGTGGCAAAGACGAGTATGTTTTCAGCTCCGAAGGGGTTGACCTTCTTTGGCAGCTCTTCGAGCAGCATGCGGGCAGCAATCCCCTTGCCTCCACAAAAGCGGGTTTGCCAGTCTGCGGGGATCTCGTAGTCGTTGATGATGCCTGAAGAAAGATCGACGTCCAGATATCTGCCAAAGACGCTTTGCATCCCCATTCCTCCTTGTGTTCGCCGCCCAATTGTATGAGCTAACGGGAAAAACGGCCACGTTGCGCCGGATTCGCATCTGTTCGATAATTTCGCTAGAACCGCTATCTTCTGGGTCGAGGTGAATCGATGCGAACACTGTCCAAAGTCCTCTCCGGTACGGCCACGGTGTTTCCGGATCGGGACGCCATCATCACTCAAGATCACAGATTCACGTATCGAGATTTGAACCAACAGGTTGATCGCCTTGCACGCGGCCTGATGGTGCTCGGTGTAGAAAAAGGAGAGAAGGTCGGTCTGTGGATGCCGAACATTGCCGAATGGGTGATCGCGTACTTTGCCATTTCCCGCATCGGCGGTGTCGTTGTTCCGATGAACACCCGCTACAAGAGCCACGAGGTCCAGTACATCCTGGCCAACTCCGAGGCAACGACGCTATTCATGGCCGATTCGTTCGTGGGCATTGACTACCTCTCAATGATGGATCACATCCGACAAGACCTACCCAACCTCAGACACAACATCGTTGTCGGAAAGACGGGAGCCGACATGCACCGTTTTGAGGAAATCGTCGCACTGGGAGAAACTCGTCGTGATGACGAAGGGCTCGCCCAGCGTGAAGCCGTGTGTACGCCGCAGGAATGCGCGTTGATCCTCTACACCTCTGGGACGACCGGTAGCCCCAAGGGCGCGATGCTCTCCCACCACAACATGGTCGAGAACGCCAAGCAGGTCACGGAAGTGCTGCACACGACGCAGGAAGACGTGTTCCTACTTGCGGTGCCGTTCTTCCACTGTTTCGGCTGCGTGATGGGGATCCTCGGTTCGATCACCTGGGGCGCGAGCATGGTTCCGATGCCGGTGTTTCAGGCACGCCAGGCACTCAAACTCGTGGAGAAGAAACGGGTGACCGTGCTATACGGGGTTCCAACCATGTTCGTCCTGGAGTTGGAGGAATACCGAAAAGGAAAGGACGACGGATCACCGTACGACGTATCATGCCTGCGAACCGGAATCATGGCTGGCGCGCCCTGTCCTGTCGAAGTCATGCGCGGCACGATGGACGAGCTTGGCTGCAACGTGTCAATCGCCTACGGCCTGACCGAGGCCTCGCCGGTGATCACGATGACGCGGTTCGCCGATTCGCTGGAGCGGCGGGTGGAAACCGTGGGGCGGACCCTGCCCGGCATCGAGGTCAAAATCGCCAGCGATGCCCATCAGCCGCTGCCACAAGGCCAAACGGGCGAGCTCGCCTGCCGCGGGTACAACGTGATGCTCGGCTACTATGGGCTGCCAGAGATGACCGCGGAAGTCATCGATAACGATGGTTGGCTCTACTCCGGCGATCTTGCCACGATGGACGAGGAGGGCTATGTGAGGATCGTCGGCCGCAAGAAGGACATGCTGATCACCGGCGGATTCAACGTCTACCCGGCCGAGATCGAGGAATACCTGTTCACTCATCCCAAGGTTCAAAACGTGACCGTTGTCGGCATTCCCGACGACGTGATGGGCGAGGTGGCGATCGCCTACGTCATTCCTTGCGATGGTGTGACGATCGATCCAGCGGAGATCGTCGACTATTGCGTAGGAAGGATCGCCAACTTCAAGGTGCCGCGCTACGTGGAGATCGTCGATCAGTTCCCGATGACTCAATCCGGAAAGGTACAGAAGTTCCGGCTGCGCCAGGCGGCACAGGAGGCGCTGCAGGCAAGAAGGCTTGCCAAGCTCAAGCCGAAAAAGAAATGATTGCCCACCAGCAATCCCCACTCACAGAAGAGCAAGACACCGTGCTTGCACTGACGCAGGAGCTCATCCGTATCGAGAGCCACAGTGACGCGCCGGGTCGCGAAGCGCAGATTGGAAGATTTCTCGTCGATTGGTTCAACCATCGAGAAGTGGAAGCCGAATTGCAGCCGGTCGTGGACGACCGCTCCAACGTGATCGCCCGTCTTCCCGGCAGCGACGGACCGAGCCTCATGCTGTGCGGGCATCTGGACACAATGCCCGCGGGAGCGATGGAAAACGCGTTCTCGCCGCGAATCGAAGGAGAAAACGCGATCCTACACGGTCGCGGGGCGTGCGACATGAAGGGAGCCGTCGCCGCGATGGCCCACACGCTGGTGGAGATCAAGAAGAGCGGCGCCCCGCTTTCTGGAGATCTCATCTTTGCCGGAACCGTAGATGAGGAAAGCGGTGCACTCGGAGCCAAACGCCTCATCGATGAGGGGATCGTCACAACCTACGCCTTGGTTGGTGAGCCGACGTCGCTTCGACTCGCCACTGCCCACAAGGGAATCTCGGTCGTCCGGGCCACGCTCTGTGGCCGCGGTGCGCACGGCAGCTGTCCAGAGAAGGGTATCAACGCGGCCACGTACGCCGCCAGGGTCGCCGTGGCCCTGGAAGACGACCTACGCCCCCAACTGGCAAAGCGAACCCATCCTCTGTTGGGCACATCAACCATCAACGTGGGACGAATCTGTGGCGGCACCAAGCCGAACATCGTCGCCGAGGTCTGCGAGCTTGACATCGACCGTAGAATCCTGCCCGGTGAATCCGATACGGTCGAGGAGATCCGCGCATTGGTCGACAGGATCTGCGGCGGTAACGAGGGCCTGAGGGTCGCCGTCGAACTGTTGCCACAGAGCAGCGTCGTGCCCCACGGTCCGTTGGAAACCGACCCCGCGTCGCCATTGGCGAAATCCGTTGCGTCCCTCTGCCGCGAGTTAAATCTCAACCACCGGCCAATCGGTGTCAGCTACTGGACCGACGGCGGCCTACTCGCCACTGCGGGAATCGAGACCGTCATCCTCGGGCCCGGCGACATCGGCCTTGCTCACGGGCCAAACGAGGCCGTGCCGATCGTAGAACTAAAAACAGCAGCCCGGCTGTACACAAGCGTCGCCCTGCAGCTGTTGGGCTAGTCTCTGCTTTGCCCCCTCAAGCACCCACGAACCGGACCACCAGACAGGCCGAGCGAAGGTAACGCGAGAAGAGAAGCCTTCTTTGACCGCAGACTGGCACAAGTCGGCACTGAGTTGCGCAAACATGCACGCCTGCTTGAAAAGCGCACGGCATGCCGGATACTTGAAGCCAAGCGTGGTATCTTTCAAAGAGGCCAACCCGTATACGGCAAACAGCATCAGAAAGGAGACTGCATGAAGAAGGAGATAGTCTGGAGCGATCACACCGATCACCTGAGGAAAGCCCTCTCCAGTGACGGAGCATTCCTCGTTGCTATGGACAGCAACGGAAAGGCAAATCCCATGACCATTGGATGGGGTACGGTTGGAAGAGTCTGGAGCAGACCGGTATTCACTGTTCTTGTGAGACAATCGAGATACACACATGGCTGTATCCAGGGCTCAGACAGCTTCACGGTGAACGTACCCCGCCTCGGCAAACTGAAGGACGAGCTGCTCTTCTGCGGAACGAAGTCGGGCCGGGACGTAGACAAGGCTGCTGAGTGCGGACTTTCGTTGATCCCGGGGAGGGCAGTGGATACCCCAGTCATTGAGCAATGTGCGCTTCACTACGAGTGCCGCGTCGTCGTGCGAAAACAACTCCAGGCAGGCGATTTCTTCTCTCCCAATGTCCTCGAAGAGCACTACAAATCAGACGACCACCATCTAGTGGTCATCGGAGAAATTCTGGCAGCCTACGCGGAAAGCGATCTCTGAAAGAGTATTCATCTGCCACGCGACGAGGAACCCACAACGGAGCACAGCAGGCAGGGCGCCAAGCTATTGGATAGATTGGCCAAGACCGGCGATCGCCTCGTGGTCATCAAGAACGGATCGGTGCTGTTCAACAGTCGCAAGCCGGGCATCAAGCCACTGTTGGAGGCGATTCAAGGTATTCCGACCGTAGAGCTTCGCGGTGCACGGGTGGCAGACACGGTCGTGGGGAAGGCCTGCACCCTGCTGATGGCCCACGCGGACGTGGCCTTCGTGGCCAGCAGAGTGATGAGCAAGATCGGGATGGACACGCTCCGCGCGCACACGATCCCGTTCTATACAAAGACGGTAGTCCCGACGATCCTGGGACGAAATGCGAATCAGCAGTGCCCGTTTGAGCAGGCAGTGAGAGATATGACGGATCCCCGCCGCGCTTTTGACGTTCTGACTGAATTGGGTCAATCCCTCACTCGAAAAGCGCAGCACCCAATAGTCAGGACGTGAATCCCTGTAGCAGAAGAAATCTTCTGTCGCGTCATGCCGCTGAGTTCGAATCCCGTGGTCTGGAACCTGGGGAACTGAATGTATGGATTTATCGGCTTTACTCATTACCATAGTCTCCACAATCTGTTCCTAGAGGTGATTTGGTGTGATTCAGAATGCGAGCAAGATTGAGCCTCTGAAAGAGGTGCGTCGCGCTTTCTCAACACCCTACAAGTGCGGGCGGTATTTACGGAGGCTGCGTTGGACCAAATGAGTAATGTGCCTGCGGTGTGGGGCAAAGCATCCAGGGTACATCCGTCCTCGCAGGATGTGGCAATGTCGAGCGTGTAGATACCAGGTCTCGGTCACCACGAGTAAGATCTTCCATCGCTCGAAGATCGACCTCCCCCGCTGGTTCGTTGCCATCTGGCTCATGCGCAATTCTCCTAAGGGAATCTCTGCAAAGCAATTAGAGCGCAACCGCGTGGTGCATGGCGCAGCGAATTCGCAAAGCGATGAAGCACGACATCTTTGAGGACAAGCTGTGCGGCATCGTGGAGGTCGATGACGCCGCCGTGAAGTCAGACAGGGGCACCCGCTGGGAAGGCGGCTCATACATCCTGAGCATAGCGTCTCGAAACGGCGATATTAAGTTCCGGATTCTCAAGAAGCTCAAGGGCAAAGAAGTGCGGCGCGCCGCCGCCGAGAACGTGAAGTCGTTCTACACCGACGGCCACAAGCTCTACCGGAAGATACACGAACTAGGTCCGCATCAATACGTCGTTCATCAGAAGAAATGGGTAGACGGGGAGGTCCACGCCAACTATGTAGAGAAAGCCTAGAGTCTCTTCAAACGGGGGCTAGTCGGGATGTACCACCACGTGAGCACCAAGTATCTCCAGGAGTATCTCGATGAATTTACGTTCAAGTACAGCCATCGGCATGAGAAGAGGAGACTCCTCGACCTCGTGCTTGCGAGCAGTTCATGCTGAGTGATCCCGATAAACACTGATTGTAGAACACGTTCCGTGGTTATTCCCTGGTGACAGCGTCAGGACGAAGGCTAGAGCCACGTCTCAGCGTGACAGAACCAGGCGGTTCCTTCCAGATTCCTTCGCTTGGTACAGTGCATCATCGGCGAGCTGAACGAGCACATCCTCCTTCTCGACGCTCTGGTTCGGGTACGCCGACCCTCCCAGGCTGACCGTGACGCGAATCGACTGTGAGCCGTCAGTGACTGAGCTATCCTCGATTGCACGGCGCAGCCGCTCTCCAACCAGTTTGAGATCCTCAGTCGAAGCAGCCGGAAGCACAGCGAGAAACTCCTCGCCCCCGTACCGAATCAGCACGTCCCCATCCCTGAGAACGGTCCTGGCAATCCCCGTGATCGAAACAAGGAGGCGATCACCGACAAGGTGCCCGTAGGTGTCGTTCACCTGCTTGAAATGGTCGATGTCCATCATGAGGACACCCAGCGGGGCATTCATCCGGACGGCACGGTCGAACTCCTCATGGAGTCGACTCATACCGAAGCGACGATTGTAGACCCCGGTCAGGGGGTCGAGGGCTGCAAGTCGCTGCAGTCGATCGTGCGCAATTCCGTTGTTCAGAGCCAATCCGAAGCTTTGCCGGAACAGGTCCATCCGAGTTCGAGCTTCCGAATCGAAGGTCCCGGCCGTTGCTAGTACGACCACTCCGAGCGGAATGCTCTTGTACGTTGCCGGAAGCACGAAGACCTCATTTGGGCGGAAGCTGGCAACGACGCCGTCAACTTGGACGTCCTCTGGGATCAGGATGGTTTGGGGCTCTCCAGTCTGGACGGCTCGCCGCACGTGATCGCTGTCAACGAGTGATTGCGCGTCGCCGAGTCCGTGCGAGGAGGCCATTTCGAGCTCGCCACCGGACTCGTACAGGATGGCTCCCCCTGATGCCCCCGTGTGGTCGATGAACTGATGGAGCGCGTTCCGCGCCAGCCCCTCCAACTCCAGCTGGCTCGTGAGCATCTCAGAGAAGGAGCGAACGGCAGCTTGCGTCCCCATCGAGTGAGAGAGCGCTTCGACAAGTCGGTTAAATGCCATCGCGCTCTCCCCGATCTCGTCCTCGGAGTCGACCTCAATCAGGCAGTCCTCGGGTGTGCATTGCTCCATGTTTCCGCTTGCCGCCATGCTCAGGAGATTCTCTTCTACGTGTGACATGCTTCTTGACAGGAGCCTCAGCCGTGAGCCGACAACGGCACGAGCGAGTGCGAAGTTGATCCCGCCTGCCAGTGCTCCTGCCCCCAGGCACGCCATGAAGAAGGTGATGGTGAGGGCGGTCTCGGATGGTACACCAAGCAGCATCACAAAGAACGGGAAGACGATCCCGATCCCCAACCCGAATGCGATCATCCACAGCGCGAGATCATGGAAGACTTTCCGTGTGATACGCATGTCTACCTCCGGGAGCGACTGTCCAGGTCAGACTCTACTGAGCGGGTGTGACGCAGCGAGCACCAATTGTCTTGCCGATGCGAGACAATCTCAGTTGCCCGGGAGAAGCCGAAGGCGGATATCTAGCTCCTGAGAGTGATCTGCGTTTCATGAGCCTAGGAAATTCGAACTCGAAAGCGCAAGCGCTGTCTACGGATATGCGTATGGGCGGTTTGGCCGCGGAATCCATGAGAAGCGAGAAATGCTGATACCAGCAGTCGTTGGGAGATTTCTCTGCAGCCTATACAACAGCAGGGAGAACTTTCGTTCTGACTGCTGACTGGTAGTCTGGAACCTGGGGACTAAATGTAGAACGCGTTCGTGCGTTGCCTTGTTGTGGCGAGCGATGTCCACATTCAACTGATCGCTTGCATCAGATGTCCTTTTCGGATCTTCGTTACCGCACTTCCGTGCGATCTGGATCGTCGTAACCTGCCTGGCAATTCCGACATTTTGTTCGGACCGATTCCAGGGGTGAAGGTCCCCAACGGAGACCCTAGCTCTACATCTGGACCTGTTTCAGGGGGTCAGGTCACCCAGGACCACCGGTTCCGCTAGATGATGATCAGCGGCTGGAATTTCACATGGATCGTCTCCGATCGGGATCCGACAGCTCCGTCGTCGTCGACGACGATCAGAACAACAGTGTATACCCCGAATTCGTCGTAGGCATGAGAAACCGTGCTCCCTGCCGCGTACTCGCCGTCTCCGAAGTTCCAATTGTAGGCGATGATTGAACC
>CAZDDA010000052.1:0-10769 GCA_964504085.1 uncultured Thermotogae bacterium
GGGTTCTTGCCGAGTATCTTTTGGCACTCTTCAAGGATCTGTTGAGCACATTCCTTCCCTGCCACCTTCATGACCCCTTTGGTCAAAGCGGGGTCGCCCAAATCAGCAAGGGTTTTTTCCACGGCTTCGATCCAAGTTGCATTGCGCTTGATGATACTTTCAGAGATCTCTCTCGTACCCATTCTTCCTCTCTTCAAAGGCTCTACCTAACACGACTCGCCTATAAACCCGCAGAATGGTACTCTTGAGTTCTTTTTTGCGAAAACTGCTCGCAGAAAGATCATAGAGAAAGCTCGGCGCACAAACGTGATCAGCCTTCTCTATCTCAAGGGAGAAGATGCTCAGAGATTCTGCAGTTTCTGAACGAGGAAATCTGGGATCGTATACACGACATCGGCGGTTAGGATATCCTCAACTTCTTCCGTCAATCGCTCCAAAAGGCTCTCGCTCGGCCTGGCCAAATCAATCGGCCTGCGTTCAATAAACGAGGGTGGCAGGTAGAGAGACTTCCGGAAGTGCTTTGCGGTATGAGGATGCCTGAGATAGATCGTGGGCCCCTCTCCCTTGATGCTAGCACGTGCCACGTCATCAATTGCTTGAAGGGCAAGGTTCTCTTCCGTAAACGGAAGAGGCTTCCACAGGTGGCGCACGCGGCGAATCATTTCGTCATTCAGAACCAAAAAACGCGCATCGTAAAGCGAGCCGTAGGCGAGAAAACCAACATCGTGCGCGATACTAGCGCCTGACTGCTGTGCCAGCAGGATGGATTGAAACGCTTCCTCGCCAGCCTGCGCATCGATGTAGTGAGCATCCGTGCACCCGGCCCCTCCCCAGGTCGGCAAGTCATAAAATCTCCCCAGGTCGGCGTAGGCGGCCGTTGTTGTGGCACATTCGGGTGAGCCGTAACATACGATCGAAGTGCGCATGTCCGTTGCCCACGTATTTGCTCCGAACACAAACCCTGCACCAGGATACCGCATCTGCAACAGAACCAAAGCTGCAAGCGACTCCGCTGTTCCCTGCGCCAGCCCACCTTCTACCGTCACCGGTCCTCCACCCCCAAGGTTCGAGCTGGTCACCCCCATCGTTGGAATCCCCTTTTCGCCGCAGAACCAAATGCGGTCGACAATGTCACTCTCATACTTAAACGGGGATTCCGGTTCGACGTACGCAATGAAGAAGGGCCTCTCCCTCAACCTGTCCTCACTGCCTGCGACAAGGTTGGCCATCTCATAAGGAACTTGTAGATCAGCGAGACCCGTGGACGTAACGATGATTGGTTTGGTCGAGTGGATCAACATTTCTCGAAACACAGCCGGATAGCTCTCGTTCGGTGGTACATCCTCAGGCAGGCCCATTGACATCACAAAGTCGAATTCAGGTAACGTCTCGACAAGGCGAACGTTGTCGATCACATCCTGCAGGAGCGTGCGCCGCATGCGATGCGTTCGCCGATCCACAACGCAAAGCGAATCCGACCCAGGTCCGAAATAAACCCGATCGATCTCAAGTGGCATCTCTTTCTTTCCCGTCTGGTCATACCAAGGAATACACGAAGGAGCTCGAGCAATCGCATCTTCTACCATCGAAGCCGGAATCAGGATCCGCCCGTCTGCGTCTTCTTCAGCACCTTTCCCAAGGAGCAACCGTCTGGCTTCCGCATGAGGGAGATGAATTCCCGTTTGAGAAAGCAATTTCAGAGCTGCTTGATGGATCGTTTCAACCTGCTTTTCTGCAAGAAATCTCACCGGCAAGAAGTGTTCCATTGCGTCTCCCTTTTGGCGTAGTGAATAACGCTTTAATTTTCATCTACATCCACATAGTAAGATATGATTGCTATCAATCGATCTTGCTCCCGGCCTCCATTCTACTTTCAAGCTGTTCGAGTTGCCGATCTGTGGGGAATCTAATATGATCGATAAACTGACGCGAAAACGATTCTGAGTACGACAGTTCAACATACTCCGTGCGCTCAACAATCCATCGAAGCCGTTCGAATGCCTTTCGGTCGCATAACGCAATCTTCGCGCCTTGACCGGCACTGTTGCCTAATAGAAAGATCTTGCGCGGGGAAATCGGAGGCAAGAGCCCAATTCTCAGCAGGCTTTCTGGACGAAGCGAACATCCAAAGGCCCCTCCAATGAGGACGCGATCGAGATCGGAACTCTTGATACATGCGTGCTCAAAGATCGCCTCAACTCCAGCTCTCATCGCCCCTTTGGCGAGCTGACAGCCGCGAATATCCTTCTGCGTTATCCAAACTGGCGATTCCTTATCTGTCAGCAAGAATCGGCGCTCAGCCCCCTTGCCTTCGATACGCGAGGATAGCGATTGGTGCATGGGCTGAAGCCGTCCTGAACGATCTATCAGTTCAACCCTTCGCAGTTCGGCAACCGCATCAACAAGCCCAGATCCGCAAATTCCAATGGTGTCCATATCCCCGATAACCGAGCAACGGACGTCCGCACCGTCTATGGATACATGGTCGATCGCTCCGGCAAGCGCACTCATTCCCTGGTGGATTGTCGCCCCTTCGAAAGCGGGGCCAGCGGCCGCGGAGCAAGCAACCAACCGGTCGCCAATTGCAAGGACGATTTCACCGTTTGTCCCGATATCCAAAAACAGCTCGACACGGTCACTTGCCCCAACGTCCGCGTAGAGCAATCCCGCAACCACGTCTGCCCCAAGATAGGCCGAAACGGCTGGTAGAATTCTCGCTTTCCCAAAAGGAGCCATTCGTAGACCAATTTCGCCTGCCGGGATGTTCATGGCTTCTCGTAGGACGGGGACATAGGGACTGCGGCCAATGCCAGAAGGATCAATCCCCATCAGCAGATGAAGCATAGTGGGATTCCCAACGATCGTTGCCTCGTAAATCGTGGTCTCCGATATTTCCGCCTGGCTCACCACCTCCAAGATCAACCCGTTTAGCGCAGCAATCACCCGATCCCGGAGCTCCTCTAACCCCGGTTGGCCGTTTCGGCGAACGTAGCGGATACGCGTGATCACGTCGCCGCCCGCCACCGCCTGGGGATTCCCAGTGGCACGATGGGCCAATTGCTTTCCATCGGCGAGGTCCAGCAGATAGGCCGCCAACGTAGTTGTTCCTACGTCAATCGCAACCCCGTAGATCTCCTTTGTACGGTCACCGGGCCGAAGGTCAAGAACATCCTCTCCAGCGTGAACAACTGTCAAAGCGAACTCGCTATCCCGTAGGATGTGGGGTAGCTTTCGCAACATCGGAACGGGCAGAACGACTCCTCTTCCCAACGCTGCAGCGAGGCGGGAAAGATCCGCATCTTGATCTTCACGCTGAGGCGGGGCAAGCTGCAGATAATGAGACTCAATTCGTGGAGCCACCTCAATGTCGGGCAGCACGGCGTCCATCTGAGCCTTGGCATCGAAAACGCCACCCCGTTCTTCTAGGTAAATGTTCACTGGCTCCTCCACGCAACACAGATACGCCAATCGCCAGCCTTGCTGGATCTCTTTCTCCCGTAAGAAGCGCCGGTCTCCTTCACAGACCGGCGTGGAATGAGTAAAGCGAACCTTGCATTCACCGCATCTACCTTCCCTTCGCACGACGAGCCGGAGACGTCAATCCTACCCTGATAGAGAGTCGAAAGAACGGTTTCGCCTTTGGCGGCAAGAAGCTTCCGTCTTGTGGGAAGCAACGTGATCTCGACCAAGCTGGGAGTATTTTCAGGCACGGCTTAGAGCATGCTGACTGCCAGTTTAGTCGCGCCGGCCGCATCAGCGGCATAGCCATCGGCACCGATCTTGGTGGCGTATTCTTGAGTAACCGGCGCTCCACCGATGATGACCCTGACCTGCTCGCGAAGGCCGGCTTTCTTGAGACGTTCGATGACCTCCGGCATATTGATCATCGTCGTCGTCAACAAGGCTGACATGCCGAGGATATTGGCCTCGTGCTCCTTGATAGCCTGGACGAAGGTATCAGCCGTCACCTCTACTCCTAGATTGATCACCTCGAATCCTGCCCCTTCCAGCATCATCGCCACAAGGTCCTTTCCGATGTCGTGCAGATCTCCCTCCACCGTGCCGATCACGATCCGCCCACGCGGTTGCACCCCCGCTTCGGCCAGCAATGGCTGCAACTTTGCCAATGCCCCTTTCATCGCCTCAGCGGAGATCAACATCTCAGGAACGTAACGGTCTCCGTTTTCGTACTCCTTGCCCACGATATCCATTGCCGACGTGAGAGCCTCATCGAGAATCTTCTGAGCCGTCAACCCCTGAGAAATAGCTTTCTCGGTCAGCTCGACCGCTTGCTCCATCTCGCCGTCCAGCACCGCCTGCTTGATGGCATCCAACATCTCTCAATTCCTCCTTTGTTCCTTATGGCGCCTGATGTATTGTAGGCAGTAATTGTCGGCACCCAGAAGAGCGCGGGCAGCACAAAGAGTGTCCATTATCTGTTTGTCCGTCGGGTCCATGATGACGCCATCCAGCCCGGCTTCCACAAGCATTGCCAGGAAGGTCCGGTTGAGCAAACGTCGATTGGGCAACCCAAAGGAAACATTGCTCACCGCTGTGAAGGTCCGCACGCCCAACTCCTCCTTGATCTGCCGCGTGGCTGCCAAGACCTCTCGTCCCTGCTCCGGACTGCTGCCGACGGACATGCAGATCGTATCGACATAGAGACGATCGTGGGCTAGTCTTGATCGATCGCACTTGGCCAGCAGTGCACGGGTTTCTTGAATCCTATCGGCAGCGGTCTTCGGCATGCCGTGCTCCCCCATGGCCAGCCCGATGACCTCCGCATCGCTCGCTGCGGCGAGCTCAACCAACGACGCTTTGTGTCTCTCGTTGGTAATCGAGTTGACGATCGGTCGACCGGAACAGGCTTCAAGTGCAGCTCCCATCGCCTCCGGGTTGGTGGTATCGATGGCCAAGCGGACGTCTTGGCCTAGCTCATCCTGAACGATGTTGATCAACCAAAGAAGATCAGGAATCTCGCTATCCACGGATTGACCGGCGTTCACGTCGATCGCCTGAGCTCCCGCTTCGGCTTGGGCCTTGGCCAAACGGCGAATCACGATCTCGTCTCTTTTCGCCAGCGCTTCTGCCACGTCGCTTCGGGAAGAGTTTATTAACTCCCCTATCACAAAGAACATGCGCACTCCTTTCTCACGGCTTCGTCCTTGGAGGCGTCAAGATATGGAAGCGAGAACGGATCTTTTGATCCAACCCGGAAGGAATCATGACAGGACGGTCCTTCTGTAGGATCTCACGAGCGATCGTTCTGGCCCGCTCACGGGCATCGAGGCCGCCGGCCGCTTCCCAAGCCGATCGTGATTGCCGGTCCGGGGTCGCGGGAAAGAAGTACTCGCTTCCTCGGATGTGGTCCAATGTGTGGCGTTGTGTCAGATAATTACCGCCCGGGCCAACCTCTTCGATCACCTTGACGGCCAGTGTGTTCACGTTGACCGTTATCCCTTGAAGGGTCCGCAGAGCCATGCCGATGATATCGTTGTCAATCACAAACTGCTCGTAGGCCACCGTCAGCATCGACTCAAGCATTCCCGCAGCATGGTGAATGTAGTTTCCTCCCGCCAGAGCTACAAGGAGGATGTTTGCCGCCTTCTCATACCCGGCCTGAATGTCCGAAAGCTTTGAATCGGTCAGACCAGCATCTGCATAGACGGGAACCTTAACGAATCTGGCGAGCTGAACGCAAGCTGCATTGAGCAACGCAGATTCAACGGCGCCGCCACAGTATCCCATGGTTCGCATATCCGCGACAGCCGGAACCGGCCCATATAAAACTGGGGCTTCTTCACGGATGGCCTGAGTCAACACGAGGCCAAAAAGCTCCTCGGCATGGACCTGTGCGAGCAGACCAGCCAGTGTGGCCGGGGCCGTCGATCCTGCCATAGGCGCGGAAGAAAGAGCAACAGGAACGCCCTTCTCTACAATCGTAGCCAGCACCGCACCCGCTGCCGTGTCCAGCTTCAACGGACTGATCATCCAGGAGACGACAAAAGAGATGATCGGTTGAGTCTTAAGCACATCCTCTCCTCCTGTGATCATCGCCGCAAGCTCAATCACGTCCTTTGCCGAGTCGGATGATGTCGCGGAGGCCATCACGTGCTTGTTCGTATTGGCGAGGCAAACGTAGAACTTGTTCACGTCCAAAATCCCAGCGGGGACATCCTTAGCCACCACAGGGCGCAACAGGAAGTGGATGTGGTCGAGATTCTCCACCAACCAGGCAATGTTCCCTAGGTCGGCCAGTGTCGGATCACGAGGCTCGCCGCTGTCCAGATCCAGGATGTTGATGGCGGCGCCGCCGGTTCCCAGATACACCCGTCGCTCTCCCACATCTAGGGGGAGGATCTCATCCCGTCCGTACAGAGCGACCCGGTGAGGTACCATCTCCAGAACCTTTAGAACTACTGGGCGCGGAATCCTCACCCGTCCATCCTTCTCCACCTCGGCGCCGATGTCGGAGAGCAGCTGCAAGAAAGGCTCTTCACCCACCTGGACGCCCACCGTGTCCAGAATAGAGAGTGAGGCTTGGTGGATCGAGGTAATCTCCCATTTGCTAAGAGGTGCATACACGCCACCCTCAACATTCCACATTGACCCGATCCTCCTTTCTCTCCGAACCCAGAAGTATCCTCCAGGATGAATCCCCCAAGGTTATGTCAGAAGTATGCCGTGCGAAAACGGGATTGGCCAAGTGCCGGAACCTAAGAGCACCAGGGATCCATCTCAAAACAGTTGAGTGTAATAACGCATAAGAGGAAGCTTGAATGAAGGAGAAACTATAGGTTGTAGTAGAGTGAGTATTCATGAGGATGAGGCCTGTTGTTTAACTGTTCTTGTTCTTTTTCTTTACACCGAACCCATCGAACAATCTGAGCCTCTTCGAAAACTCCCCCGGCGATAAGATAGTCATGATCTTCCTCTAACGCACGAAGAGCTTCACCGAGATTGAGAGGGAGTTGACGGTTGGGAGAAGCCTTGTCACAAGACACGGCACCCGTGTCTTGTGGACCGAATCCAAGCTCCAAAGCATTGAGGTTGCGTTTGATGCCGTCGATTCCCGCCATCAACATCGCGGCATAAGCAAGGTAGGGATTGCATGTGGCGTCAATCGTTCTTAGCTCTATGCGTTTCTGAGATGGGATTGCGTAGCCCGGGATGCGAATAGCAGCCGATCGATTCCCCTCTCCAAAAGAGAAACAAACAGGCGCCTCGCACCCGGAAACAAAGCGACGATACGAGTTCGTGGATGGATTCGTCAGCGCCATTAGACTACAACCGTGAGACAGAATTCCTCCGACATAGGCGTAAGCGAGCGCTGAAAGCCCCTCGACATCCCCAAATAGGCTTTTCCCATCCCGCGCCAAGTACTGGTGTACGTGCATTCCGTTTCCGTTTTGTCCGTACACCGGCTTTGGCATGAACGTTGCTGTCAAACCGGCCTCCTCCGCAACGTTGCGCACGGTTGACTTCACCACCAGGGTAGCATCCGCCATTGCCAAGAGGCCAGCAAAGCCCAATTCAATCTCTACCTGACCTAGAGGCCCCACCTCGTGATGGTGATACTTGACGGGGATCCCTTGTTTCTCCAGTCTTCGACAGACCTCGTTACGTAGTACAAAGAGCTGATCTTCGGGCGGACAGATGTGGTAGTAGGAGGAAACTACGTGCTCGTTCAGGGGGGAGATCCTATAGTGCGATTCGACCGTTTTGCCACCAAAATGTGCCTCTCGGAAAACGTAGAATTCAAACTCAGGACTCACCATAACGGTCTCAGCAATTCCTGCTGAGGCTAAGTAATGTTCAGCACGTCTGGCAATACTGCGGGGATCCCCACGGAAAGGATCGCCACCTGTCAAACGGATATCAACAATGATAGAAAGGATCTTCTCACCCTTGTACCGTTCCACAGTTGCAGTGGCCAGATCGGGGACCAATACCATGTCGCTGTCGGCAACGCTGCTATACCCGAAGTTTGATCCATCGAAGGCAACACCTGTCTCAATCAGAGAAGGGGCGAAGCGCCGGGCAGGTATTGTGACATGACGCAAACGTCCTACAAGGTCGACGATCTTGAAATCGACAAAGTCAATGCCTTCTTCCATGATTTGCTTCTTGAGCGAATTATAGTCAGACAACTCTCCCTCCTTTTGCTTTTGATGGTTCAGCGTCTACTGCGATGGTCAAGGACGCCACCCCTTTGGAATCGTGGGAGGCTCTGCCTACATAGGCCACTCTTTCTGACTTGTTGTCACACAGCGAAATTCTCGCTTCAGTTTCGGCAATGCTTGAATCATTTCCTACAAACCATACAATAGCCTGAAGCAGAAGTCAAGAAGTCTCTTCGCTCTGAGCGAAGAAAACAGGAAGAGGTAACTAGACTTGGGATGTTTCACTTACAAGAGGTAACGCGTGAGGGAGTTCTGGTCTGCCTTGGAAATTGGCACGCTTTGCAACCGTGCGCTAACATTGAATCATGCAGGAGAAACCAAAGGACGTACTCGAGTTGATCCAATCGACACCTCTTTCTGAAAAAAAGAGGCAAACTGCAAAATATATCTTGGACAATTCTACTGAGGCCGCTTTCCTTACTGCAGCTGAACTGGCACGTCGTGCATCCGTCAGTGAACCGACCGTCATTCGGCTCGCCACTGACCTCGGGTTTTCCGGATATCCGGAACTACAAGCTGCCCTGCAGGATAAACTCCAGGCGCGACTGACCACGGTGCATCGGCTGGAAGGAAGTCACCGGTACGCAAACAGTAAGAGCCCGACGATACAGTCCCTACTGTCAGATATGACAAACCTCGAAGCGACTCTAGAAGGGCTCAACGCGAAGACGGTTCAAAAGGTGCTAAACCGCCTTCAAAACGCTGACAAGGTAATCATCTTAGGCTACAAGATGTCCGCTTGTCTCGCCCATTATTTCCAAATGGCTCTCAAAAAAACAATAGACAATGCCGTGGCTGTCACGTCGGCAACCGGAGCGTTCCAGGAAGAATTGGCCTATACCACCGATCACTCCGTCGTCGTTGCCGTCTCTTTTCCACGCTATACAAAAGCCATTGTTCGTGACTTCCGCCTCGCCCGCACGAAGTCTGCCACAACGGTGGCCATAACCGACTCCGTACTCTCTCCGGTGGTCGAGTTCGCCGATTACTATCTGCTTGCCCGCTGCAAGGCAATTTCCTACATCGACGCATTTGCTGCTCCCTTAGCCATGCTGAGTGCGATCTCGACCGCACTCAGTATCCGTAAGGAGAACGAGTCCCTGGCTCGTTTGCAAGAGATGGAAACATTGTGGGAAGAAGGCGAGATCTTCTTCTGAACTCTTCCTTCCTACGCGAAAAGAGCGCCTTAAAACAAAACCTGAAGGCGCGTTGAGCGCTTTACAAAGGAGAGCTTCCATGACTACCGATGATGTACGTGCTCGGGAGACGCTGCGAACACTAGAATCAAAGAATGTCCGGTTTGTTAACCTCCTGTTCGTCGATTGCCTGGGCGACCCAAAGAGCGTAGAGATCCCAATCGAGCAATGGGAAACTGCAATAGAAAAGGGAGTCAGCTTCGACGGCTCGTCAATTCGCGGCTTCTCCGATATTGAGGATGCGGACATGTACCTTAGACCGGACCTGCGGACGCTGACCGTGTTTCCATGGACGATGCCTAACGGAACGACCGGTGAAGAGCGTGCAACGGCCGCGGCGATCTCTGACGTCTATGCCTTTCCGCAAGAGGCCTCGTCGAGAAGCCCTCGACAGATCTTACGCCACCTCATGGAGGAAGCCGCGAGCACGGGACTGGAATTTTTCGTTGGGGCGGAGCCCGAGTTCTTCCTTTTTCCCCAAGGCCAAATCCCCAGCACCCGAAGTGAGGTGTCCAGCTCGGCAGGCTACTTCGCCCTTGTTCCCGGCGACGTTGAAGAACTCACGAGAAAAGAGATCGTAAGTAGCCTGCTCCAAATGGGTATCCCGGTGGAGAAATCCCACCACGAAATCGAACCTCACATCCAGGAGTTATCCATCCAATATGCAGATCCGCTGACTACTGCAGACCACCTGCTGTTCGCCAAGTTCGTTGCCAAGAGCGTGGCAGCCCGACACGATCTGCAAGCCGTGTTTATGCCAAAGCCAATCTCCGAGTTCGCCGCAAGCGGGATGCACCTGCATCTATCCTTGTACAAAGAAGGCGCCAATGCCTTCTACGGCGAAGCGAGCGAAACTGGCCTCTCCGAAGCGGCTCACTTCTTTATTGGAGGATTGATCGAGCACCTGCAAGCAATCACAGCCTTGACAAACCCAACCATCAATTCCTACAAGCGGCTGGTGCCAGGGTTCGAGGCGCCGGTGAATGTCGCTTGGGCACACCGCAATCGTTCCACACTGATCCGCATCCCCGCCACCACAACCCCACACGAATCAACTCGAATCGAACTTCGCTCGCCAGACCCCTCTGCCAATACGTATCTCGCATTCGCTGCGATATTCAGCGCCGGAAGGGACGGCATTGAACGCACCATCGAGCCCCCACCACCCGTAGAGGACAACATCTATCGAATGAGTGCTGAGGAAAAAAACAAACGCGGCATCCTTCCTATGCCAGCCTCGCTTAATGAGACACTCGACGCATTGGAAACCGACCGCGTGATTCGGCAAAGCCTTGGACCCGAAGTAACAGAGGTCTTTATTAGAGCAAAACGAAGCGAGATCGCCGAGTTCAACCGGACCGTCACGGAGTGGGAACGGCGCCACTACCTC
>CAZDDA010000053.1:0-6615 GCA_964504085.1 uncultured Thermotogae bacterium
CGCGAGGTGTCATAGAGCTAACCCTGAGCCGTGGAATCGACCTTAACATTGACGTTCAGAAGATACGACCTCCATACAACAGTGAGTGGCCATCCTTTGAGATTCCGGATGAACAAGAGATAAAGGAGTATGGGAAGCGGTGGGAAGACATGCCTGATGAGGAGTATGCGCGAATAGCGCTATATAGCTCTCTTATGGAGGGCGATTTCGCGCGCTATGAAATTGGCACTAACTCGGGCTTCTTTCCCTGGCTATCAGTTCGTTTAGGTGAGCGCAGGGAGCCGCTCGGCAGGGAGGCACACGACGCGTTTGTCCAGAGCCTCACAGAGAAACAAGAGGCTGCGTGGACGAGATACTTGGAGACACGGCAGGCCGCAGTGCTGCATCCGTTCTTCCGCTTAGGTGGAGAGGATGACTCAAGCGAGCGTGAGTTGACTGAGAAGGAGCTTTCGGACCTGGTTGGTGAGGCCGAGCGAGCTCTTCGCAAGTTGCTTCGTGGGGAGAAGCGGAGAATCTTCGAGACCTACGTAATACCGCACCTGGAGCAGCCCGGCGCCGATGCCGAGAAGTATCGCTTCGATTTGTCGATGATTCAGCGATGGATTCTGAAGAGGGCGATGGACCTGGGTTGGACGGTCAAGCGCTTTGGCAGGTTTGACCGCGCAATGCAGCTCTCCAGGGGCTACGGCAGGGCTGCTGGGAAACCGGAACGCATCGGCAAGAAGTACCAGTGGATCGCCTATCACGAGCTTCTGGCGAGAGTTGCAGACAACTTTGCCATGGCTGGCGGCTTGTTCTCAGACGAAGTGTCCAGTTACTCCGGGCCTTGGCAGATCGACGTCCGGGATATCGATCCATCCTGTGTTCTGCGGAGCACACCCGCAGAGGACTTCGGCCCCCACCCTCAGACATGGTGGTTTCCCGTAGCGTACGACAAGTGGGATGTGGATACATCAGATGGTGAGTGGTTGAGAAGATGTGATGATCTTCCCCCCGTTGAATCACTGATTGAAGTGACGAATCCTGAAGACGGCTCTCCTTGGCTCGTTTTGGAAACGTACGTGAAGTGGGAACAGCCAACTCCCCCATGGGAAGACAGATATGACCTTCCGCGGAGAGAGATTTGGTACATGCTCAGAAGCTACATCGTGAAAAGGAAGATGGCGGCCAGACTCTTCGCCTGGGCGCAAGAGCAGAGGTTTTGGGGTCGATGGATGCCGGAGTCGAATCCGGCTACTCAGGTATTCATCGGGGAGTACTTCTGGTCCCCCGCATCCCGGTCCCACGGTCCATCCCGATCCTCGACTGGAGGTTGGACGCGGGGGAGCGGTGACCAAATCCCTGCCGCCGTGCTGGTTTCGGGACACCAGTATAGGCAGGAGTTCGGAACACATGACTGCTCGATTGATGAAACGATCCAGATCTACCTTCCGTCGGAGTGGCTGGCAGAGAAGCTGGACCTAAGATGGAGCGGACATGAGGGACATCACTATGACCCTGGCGGTAACTTGGCAGCTTTCGATCCTTCTGTGGAGAACAACGGGCCCGGAGCGCTCCTTGCGAATCGAGAGACCCTCCTACGAAATCTGATGGAGAGTGGGTACGACATCGTTTGGACACTCATCGGGGAGAAGATCATCATTCGTGATGATTCGCCAAGTGAAGGTCAGACCACAGCCCTCGAAGCCAGTGGGGCCTTCCGGATCGTGCGGGGACGACTGAGAGGTGGACTACGGACAATGCCAGTAGGGCCGGGCCACGTTCCTCCATCATCGTAGAATCCTGCTCCAGCCTCTTGGGCAGTAGAGGCGGTGCGCCATCCATTTTCAGCGTCTGTGCGTGGCGAGTCAGGTGCTGTGCGCAGCGCGCGTCGTGCGTCAGGGAACCTGACCAAGCAGGGTATTGGCTATCAACGTGCCCTGAACTACCCGGGATCCGGATTTCAACAAGATACCAGACCGCAACCACATCGCCTGTGTTCAGAACGCGTGGTCGGAATGGCCACACGCTATCATGGCTTTCGACTGAGGCGGCACGAGTGCTCTCACCTTCGGACGTTGTCCTTGACCTAGTATCTGCAACTCGATAAGGTCTTCTGGGTAGCATCCCTACCCTCATCATCCGTCCAAGTCACGATGCATCACGCAAGGAGCTTGGCTCGGACCCCTGCTACGGGGGATCTGGGGAGTAGCGAACGGGGGGCTTTGAGGTAATGCATCATCGGGCCGCACGCGGAGACCGAGAACATGACTCTACGAGGAACACAGCAGTCGGTACTGGACCTTCTTAGACGACTGGACAGTCTAGAACCTGTGAAAGAGCTGTTCTGGTCACAGCTGAACTACGACCGGGTGAACCAGCCTCTTTCCCGTAGAGGCTGGTCCGAAACCGCCACTCGTGCGTTGGCCGAGGATCCGGTTCTGTTTGCAGCGGCGGGGGAAGACAGCCGCTTTCATATTGTCTACTGCCGGTTGGCGTCGGATCGGTTGCTTGTTGGCCTCGAACGACCAGTCATCTCGCGACTTCTCCGAGATCACGAGCTAGGGCTCTTCGTCTTCTCAAACGCGAGACAAGACCGATGGCACTTCGTCAACAGCCGGTGGGACAAGGAAGTTGGCAAGCGACGTGTATTCCGAAGAATCACGGTGGGACCTGAGGAGCGTCTTGGCAATCGCCTACGAACAGCAGCGGAGCGGCTGTGCCTGATGGATGTGGCAGACCTTGCAGACCTCTCTCCACTCGGAATACAGCAACGCCACGATGAAGCTTTCGACGTAGAGTCCGTCACGAAGGACTTCTTCCGAGTGTTTGCCCATGTGTTCCACAAGGTGGCTGATGATATCGCACGGGTTCCGGCGTTGAGGCAAGATGCCGGTAGACACGCACAGCTGTTGCTGGATCGGATGCTGTTCCTGTATTTCATCCAGAAGAAGGGCTGGCTTGATCAGAAACAGGACTACTTGCATACCCGCTTTCTAGAGTGTTGGCGAGAGGATCCAAAAGGCAGCACATACTATTCTAAGGTCCTGTATCCACTCTTTCTTTGTCTTTCGGACCCGGGCTGCAGTATTGATGGCGTAGGATCAGTGCCGTTTCTGAATGGCGGGCTATTCGAGGAGAGCAGCAAGCTATCACAATCAGAGAGACTGGAACGGACTGGACCTAAAGTGCGCAACTCGACGTTCAAGATCGTGTTTGACGATCTCCTCGAGAGGTTCAACTTCACAGTTACCGAAGATACACCTCTCGACATTGAGGTTGCTATCGATCCGGAGATGCTAGGGAAGATCTTCGAGAGTCTGATCCTTCAACTCGAGAAAGAGCCCGGCAAGGACCTACGGAAGCTGACCGGCTCCTACTACACTCCCCGATCGATTGTGCACTTCATGTGCCAGGAAGCGCTCAAGGAATACTTGGCAACCCAGCTAGCCAATGGCGATTCGGACCGAATCCAAGAATCTCGTGAGAGAATAGAGACTCTCTTGGGACTACCGCCCGCCGATCACCTAGAAGAGGACGAGGTCAGTCTCCTAGGTGGGCTGTTCACCAGCGCTGAGGCGGATCTGCTGCGGCAAGCTGTTCTCCGCTGCCGTGTATGTGATCCCGCTGTGGGATCGGGGGCTTTCTTGGTTGGCATGCTGCATGAGATGGTCGCCACGACCGCCCGCCTGGATCTGCGCCTTCACGGAGTTGATATCCTTGGGCAACGAAACTACGACTACGATCTCAAGAGACAGATCATTGAGTCCTGCCTTTATGGGGTGGACATTCAAGAGCAAGCTGTGAGGCTCTGCGAATTGCGCCAATGGCTCTCTCTAGTTGTGGACTACGAGATTGACCCGCGGAGGGCCTTTGCTGAGGCAACTCGAGACATCCCGTCTCTGCCCAATCTATCATATCGAGTTCTACGTGGAGATAGCCTCTTGGAGCGGTTGCTCGGGCATGTTATTCACCTCGACCGCCTCGCCGGAGATGCCCAGACGAAGGAGCTGATCGGCTCACTTCAAGCAGACAAGCGGGCCTATTTCCGTGAGCCCAATACGTTGGAGAAGCGGAGCCAGGAACTTAGGATCGTGGCAAAACAAGCACGCCTTGCCGAGCACTTAATCGACGCCAAAAGAGAATCGATCGCAAGCTACCAGACTGGCTTGTTTGGCGATCACAAGCTGTCTGCCAAAGAGCAGAAGGTCAGGACGGAGTTCGAAGCACAACAGACTGAGCTGGACGATCTGAAGGCAAAGGTAGCTGTGGCAAAAGATAGGCTTGAACGGCTCTCCCGCGGCCGCTCAGCTGACAACTACGCCGATCTTGAAACGCTGCGGCGTCAGTACTTTAACACTGGCGACGACCCGAGTTTCATCTGGAGAGTCGATTTCGCCGAGGTGTTTGCAGATGAGGGCGGCTTCGACATCGTCGTCGCGAACCCACCATACGTGAGTTTCGGGTTGCGGGGGAACAAAGCGGCGGCGAAAACCTGGGCAGACACAGTGCGCAGACTCTACCCCGGTTCGGCAGAGTACAAAATCAGCCTCTATGCTTTGTTCCTGGACATTGCCTTAAGAATCGCAGGGAATGGTGGCGTGATTTCCTACATAACGCCAGACAGTTTTCTTCTCGGCCGGTATTTCTCGAAGTTGAGGGGCACCATTCTCGAAGAGGCCGCGATCAGGAAGATCGTGATCTTCGAAGAGGACTTCTGGAAATCCGGCGTTGTTGGGCGGCCAACAATTCCTCTCCTACAGCGTGGTATGCCTCCCCATGTGGTGAGAGTTGGTCTATGTCGTGACATAGGCTCCATCGGTCTGGGGAACATGCTAGAACATTCGTATTCGCAAGACTACTTTGAGACCCTCCCCTACAATCGATTTCGCCTATTTTTCTCGCCAACGGCGATGGCATTTGTGCAGGCAATGGAGAGAGATAGTCTGCCGTTGGGGAATGTCGCAAGAATCACCACCGGTGTCCGCTCGAAATCTGGACAGAAGAACGTCATCTCAACTAGCTGCAGCGGGTCAAAGTGGAAAAGGGGAATAGTATCTGGCGGTCAGGTGCTGCCGTACCGTGTCAAGTGGGAGGGTCACTATCTGCACATAGACCGCTCTCTCCTGTGGGCCGGGGGCTGGGATCCATTGGTCGTTGAACGGCCAAAGCTTATGATCCGGCAGACAGGTGACACGATCATTGCTGCCATCGACAATGACCACCTGTACCACCTCAACAACGTGCATTCTCTCGCACCGAGATCTCAAAATGTCTCCCTCCCATTCTTGTGTGCTGTGCTCAATTCGAGGCTCATGAATCGCTATTATCACTTGATTTCATTGGAGCGCGGCAGGGCAATGGCGCAGACGGATATTGAGACATTGGAGCTGCTACCCATGCCTCAAGTTGCCCCGTCAACGATTAAATGCGTCGAATCACTTGTCGCTGATATCGATTGCAGTGGAGCTAGGGATCAGATTGAAGAGACCTTGGTCGGGGCATACGGTCTGACTGACGAGCTCGTTGCGTACTTGCGTGGCGAGGAGCTCTACCCGGTGTCTGCGGGACTCGGCGCACAGGAGGGAGTGTGATGAACCTCACACTCGGATGCAAGTGCTGGTCTCGGGGGCTACAGTATGGCTTTCGCGTGTATGCTGATGGTGTCAGGGTCCTTATTCCACTACTCACATACCCCTCTACTGATGGAAGGTGGAGCAGTCTGGCCCATTTTTGCGGGGACGTTCTGAGTGGCAAGACTCCCCCGGCGTATTCGCGATCATTGACGGTGTCTGATGGTTCGAGAACGATTCAGGCCACAGCTACGATGGCCAAGCACGGGCGGTCCTTTCAGGGATACGTGACTGCACCGCGAGGGAGTTGGCTCTGGGAATATGTCGACGAGCGAATGGGTCGTGATTTGGCGTGTGAGTACTTGGCACAACCCAATCATGACTTCGTCCTCATTCCAGAGGACACGGAGTCTGTCCGGGAAGAGCTTGATGAAATCGAGAACGACGCTAGGGAACAGGTGCGGGCGAAGAGCAAGCGGATGGGACATGGCCCACCCCCCAATGCCAAAGAGATTGGGCTGTATTTCGAAACCCTGGAAGCGGAACGACTCACATCCCAGTTCCCTACGCCAACATTCCAGGTCCAACACCGCTTTCCCGAGGTGGAAAGTCGAATCCCCGTTCTGCGGAAGAACAAGATCTCGTGTGACATTGACGTTACGAAGGGTGCAGGTACGGTCATCAGATGCGTGGAAGTCAAGTCGGTTGCTGGCGTTCCTGGAACCGCTTTTGACCTGAGTAGCCGACAGTGGGAGTCGCGGATCTGGTGCAAGAAGTCTCAGGTGCCGTACGATGTTGTTGTGTACTATCACGCACGCTGCCGGGTCATCGAACGACTTGTCATTGGAGTTACTGCAAGGCTGCGACGTGAGCCCCGAGGATTCTTGTGTTACCCGATCTGAGTTGAAGGGATACTGCTGGGAGAATCATTCAGATGCCCGCTCACGATATCATCGACAATCGGAACCACAAGTTGGTGGATCATATCAACCGCATCCTTGGGTCAACTGAAAAGGCTCGCTTTGCTGTCGGCTACTTCTTCCTCTCCGGCCTCGAAAGTGTT
>CAZDDA010000053.1:6625-10516 GCA_964504085.1 uncultured Thermotogae bacterium
GCAGTCTATCTGAGGTAGCTGAACTCAGGCTACTCATAGGCAACACAACCAACCGAGAGACGCTCGAGCAGATGGCTGAAGGCTACCGCCGACTAGAACTGGTCGCTGAGGCAGTTGAGGCACGAGCATATCCCAAACGCACTGAAGCCGAACGAATGGCCGGGCAGACCGCTCGCGACATTCGCTCTGGTGTTGAACTCATGGACCAGACTGACGAGGCTGAGGGCCTAGCGAGAATACTGGTTCGGATGATCGAGGAGAAGCGGCTGAAGGTTCGCGTTCACACAAGGGGGCGACTGCATGCCAAGGCCTACATATTCGACTATGGAAAGGTGTTTGATGAAAACGGGAAACCGATTGAGCGCCATGAGCGCGGCATCGCCATTGTTGGATCCTCCAATCTCACACTAGCTGGAGTTACTCATAATACGGAGCTCAATGTAGTTGTACAGGGCAATGACAACCACGCTGAGTTGAGTCGATGGTTTGAAGGGCTGTGGGCAGATTCCCAGGACTTCGACGAAGCACTCATGCATGAACTGAGACAATCGTGGGCCATCACTTCTGTCCGTCCGTATGATGTCTACATGAAGACGCTGTACCAGCTAGTCCGGGACCGACTAGAAGGTGATGATGATCAGGACATCCTCTGGGATGACGAGATCACGAAAAGACTGGCAGATTTTCAGAAGGTCGCTGTCAGGCAGGCAGTCCAAATGATACGTGACTATGGTGGAGCCTTCGTCGCTGATGTGGTTGGACTTGGAAAGTCATATATCGGGGCAGCCATAGTCAAACACTTCGAGCGCACAAACCACGCCCGGCCGCTTATTCTCTGTCCAGCTTCCCTTGTGGAAATGTGGGAGCGCTATAATGAGGTCTACGAGCTTCATGCTCGAGTTCTGTCAACGGGCTACCTGAGAGAAGATGAAGACGGCACCCCCACCTTCCTCCTTGACCATGTGAGGTACCGAGATCGTGATTTCGTCCTGATTGATGAGAGCCACAATCTCCGCCACCCTGATACTCAGCGCTACAAGGTAGTGCAGGCCTTCCTAGCGACCGGGAGACGCTGTTGTTTTCTGACAGCCACTCCTCGCAACAAGAGTGCCTGGGATGTCTACCACCAAATCAAGCTCTTCCATCAAGATGACACTACAGACATCCCTGTGAATCCCCCGAACCTGAAGGAGTATTTCCAGCTGGTTGAGAAAGATGACAAAGACCTGCCGGAGCTCCTCAGGAACGTCCTGATACGTAGAACCCGCAATCACATTCTCCGGTGGTATGGCTTCGATGGAGAAACACACGAGCCGCTCGACCCGGCACTGTTTAGCGAGTACCAAGAGGGACGGCGTCGTGCATACGTCATGGTAGGTGGGCGTCACCAGTTCTTCCCTGAACGAAAGCCCCAGACGATCGAGTACAGCATCGAGGAAACCTATCAAGGACTCTATCAACAGCTCCGAGGCTATCTTGGTAAGCACCGTAGGGGCCAACCGAAAGAGTCGGTGTCGGACGAGATCACCTACGCTCGCTATGGGCTATGGCACTACGTTCTCACAAACAGGCAACGGCGAGAACCGTACGCCAGTTTGCACCGTGCAGGTGCCAACTTGAGAGGGCTAATCCGCGTCCTCCTGTTCAAGCGTTTCGAATCCAGCGTCCACGCCTTCAGAGAGACCGTCCGCAAGCTACTGATTGTCCATGAGAGATTCCTCCAGGCCCTCACTGAGGGCGTTGTCCCAGCGGGCGACGATGCTCAGGCCATTCTCTACGAGCCCAACCTGTCAGAGGAGCAAGACCTGGTGAATGCCCTGAGGCAAGTCTCGGGGCGCTACAGATTAGAGGATTTCGATTCGGAACGATTGCGGCGCCATATCGAGCACGATATTCGCCTGTTCTCGAGAGTCCTGGAACTGGTTGAACCGATCACACCAGAGAAGGATGCCAAACTCCAGAAGCTGAAGGAGAAGCTGGCAGAGAAGCCTCTTGTGGATGGCAAGCGGCTGATCTTCACCGAGTATGCCGACACTGCAAGGTACCTGTTCGAGAATCTGAACTCCAATGGAGGGAAGAGTGACATCGATGTGGTCTATGGCACGGATAAGAGCAGGGCCAAGATCGTTGGGCGGTTTGCTCCGAAGTCCAATCCTGAGTATCGCTTTGCCTCGGGGGAAACCGAACTGATGACGGTGATTGCCACGGACGTTCTAGCTGAAGGTCTAAACCTTCAGGACTGCGACAAGATTATCAACTACGACCTCCACTGGAACCCTGTGCGACTCATCCAGCGTTTTGGGCGGATTGACCGAATTGGCTCGGAGTACGAGACTGTCTACGGTTTCAATTTCCTCCCGGAAATCGGCATCGAGCGGAATCTGGGACTCAGAGAGAAGCTACGAAACCGAATCCAAGAGATTCACGACACTATTGGGGAAGACTCAGCTATACTTGATTCCTCGGAGCAACTCAACGAGGAGGCCATGTACGCCATCTATGAGCAGCAGGGTCATCAATTCAGCTTGTTCGATGATGACGAGAAGGAACAGTTCATTGACCTCAACGAAGCTGAGGAGATACTCCGGCAGCTACGCAGGGAGAACCCAGAAGAGTACGACCGGATCACTGATCTGAGAGATGGGATCCGCACGGCGAAGCCCTCAGACACAAGAGGGTTGTATGTGTTCTGCCAAGCGGGTCGATACCAGCAGCTTTCGCTGTTGGACGAAGCGGGGGAGGTGGTCACAACGGACATCCCTCGCGTTCTGGGTGCAATCAAGTGTGGCCCCGGCTTGAGTGCAGGGCAGCTCCCAAGTGGCTACAACGCAGCTGTCATGCGTGTGAAGCGTCGCTTCGCCGAGGAAGTGAAGAAACGCCAGACAGAACGCGAGCATACGATTAGTCTAACCCTCGGCCAGCGGTATGTGCTCCGCGAAATGCGCGTGCTCTTCGCAACAGCGGAGGATGATACTAAGACCCAGATCAATCTGCTCGTGAAGGCCTTTGGCGGACCGATAACGGCCGCTGTGAATCGAGAGGTCAACAGGATTCGAAGAAACGGAATTAGGGGAGATGACCTGCTGAAGTCCTTGCGGGATCTCTACCTTCAACACAACATGAAGGACTGGCTAGGACGGCGATCTCTTCTTCTCGAAGAGCGCTCCATACCGAGGATTATCTGCAGTGAGGGGCTGGTGTAATTCATTCTGCGGGCGGATTCGAGACTGCCTACCCGAGGCCATTTTGGATCATATTCTGGTGACCTGCTAGCTGCGGTTCTGCTGGAGAGAGGCTCCACGGGCTGGAGTGATCCACGGAAGAGATGCAAAGAAGTCTGTTGACAACTAGGATCTCCTCAGCTACTGATTAGGAGGGAACGCAAGCACTGGTGGGGACTGGATGCGAATGCGATTACCCCGTGGTATCCCCACCAGGCGGGGTCAAGGCTCCGGGGGACTTCGATCCCTCGGGGCTGTTCGCTTTCTTGGGGAGGCGGCAGAGGCTCTAGGAAGCTGAGGATGGCAACCGAAAAGCAGATAGCGGCGAATCGTAGAAACGCGAAGCGCTCGACCGGGCCTAGGACGCCGAAAGGCAAAGCTATGGCGTCCAAGAACGCCCTCAAACACGGACTCCTGAGCCGAGAAGTCCTTCTCGACAGCGAGGACCCAGAGGAGCTTCAGGATCTGCAACGGTGCCTTCGGGTTGACTTGCAGCCCCTAGGCGCGCTCGAGAACCTCCTCGTCGATCAGATCGCAGTCTCCTTCTGGCGACTGCGCCGTGCGCTAGCAGTGGAGGCAGGAGCATTCGACTGGCGTGTCTCACGGGCAGTCCTACTGTCAGCGGTCGGATCAAAACCGGCCATTGCGGGTCGGTTGAAAACCAGCCATT
>CAZDDA010000054.1:0-10470 GCA_964504085.1 uncultured Thermotogae bacterium
GTGGGGATGTCAACGATGAGCGGTATGGGCTCTTCCCCCACCAGTTCCTTGTACTTGCCAAGGATGACTTGCTCCATCTGCAAACGAAAGCCATTGTCAATCGGGTGTGCGGTGTCTCGAAACTCGCCGTTCTTGACCTCCCGACTCGGCATGGCCACAAAAAGACTCTCCTTGCCCTGAATGATCTTCACGCTGTGCACGATGAATACATCATCGAAAACAACCGAACAGAAGGCCTTCAAGTTCCCTTCATCGCGCATCGGTCGAATTTCTACCTTGGTTATCTGCACCCTTTAGAATCCCTCGCTGCTTTACAAATCCAGTTACGTATGGTAATGAAAAACCGCGAGGCCTGCAATCCCTAGTCCTCGTTACCGGCAAGCTCAAAAAGGGTTACGCCGTCTCCTCCCTCCTTAGGCGAAGCGCGACCACAGGATTGGACGAACGAGCAGGAAGAAAGATAACCGCGCACTGCGTCGCGTAGGGCACCGGTCCCTTTTCCATGTAGGATACTTGCACTCCGCACATCGGCAAGAAGTAGTCGATCCACGTACATTTCGACCTCACGCAACGCCTCGGCAACCGTCATCCCGCGCACATTCAGTTGAAGACCGACCTGACTGGCACGTGGCCGCGAGGGAAGTGGAAAGTGAGATTCGCTTTCTCGTTTGCCTTCTGCCGGGAACAGATCGGAGGCCGCGGTGAAGACCCGTATCCCCTCAAGGTCGATCATTACCTTTCCTTGCGAAGCCAGTTGCACGATGCGTCCATCAGCATTCAGGCTTCCTACATGCACAAGGCGGCCGGCCTGAAGCGACGAAAGGGGCACCGCCTCTCCTTCACGACGCGAGGGATACGCTCCTTTGTCCCGAAGCTCACCCCGCAGCCCAGCGAGTTCTCCGTAGGCAGCTTTTGCCTCTTTTGCAGATGGATTTTCATTCATTTCGGCCAGAAGGTGCTCCACCCGCTCTTGAGCACGTCTAAGGAAGGTATCCATTTCCTTCAGCTGCGAGGCGATTTCCTCCTCTTTGGTTCGCTCGAAGTCGTCAAGGCGCTCCTCGTACATCTGTTTTTGTCGCATTGCCTCGGAGAGTTCTTGCTCGGCTGTGCGTCTGTGGCGCAGCATGGCCTGTCGTTCGCGCTGCAACTCCTCGATGATGTCCTCTGCTCGAACCTCTCCGTGGGAGAGAAACGAACGAGCGCGTTCCACCAAGGCTTCGGAGAGGCCCAAGTTGCGGGCAATGACGAAGGCATTGCTCCGGCCGGGGACGCCTTCAATCACGCGAAACGTTGGGGAAAGGGTCTGTGCGTCGAACTCCATCGAGGCCGTTTTCACCGCGGGATGTTGGATGGCGAAGTACTTGAGCGGGGTGAGGTGTGTGGAAACGGCGACCAACGCCTCGCGCTTGAGGAGATCTTCCAGGATGGCCAGGCCAAGCGCTGCGCCCTCCTGAGGATCGGTTCCCGCACCGAGCTCGTCCAACAGAATCAGCGTGCGGGCATCCGCTCGCCTCAGAAGAGAAACGACGTTCTGCATGTGGCCGGAGAAGGTCGACAGATTCTGCGTAATCGACTGCTCATCTCCGATGTCGCTTCGTACTGTGCAGACGATCATCATTTCACTGTCTGGCGAAACGGGGATCGGGATGCCCGACTGTGCCATCAGCGTTAACAGACCGATCGTCTTGAGCGTAACTGTCTTTCCGCCCGTGTTCGGCCCGGTAATCACCATCATCCGGCAGCGTTCGCCGAGGTGGAGTGAGATCGGCACCACATTCTCGGAGGGAAGAAGTGGATGGCGTGCCTCGTACAAAGCGATCCTGTCGGAGAGGCGGGGAAACGAGCAGCAATGAGCGATCGCGTAGGCGGCACGGGCAAACAGGGAATCCAGATGGGCCAAGATAACCTGATTGCGCCGGAACGTCGATTCGTGCTGCTTGAGTGCCGTCGTCAACTTGCGCAGAATGCGCAGCCTCTCCTCGCGTAATTCGTTTTCAATCCCGGCAACGGCGTTGTTCTCCGATACGAGCGAGGTCGGCTCGGCATACAGGGTCTGGCCGGTAGCGGATCGGTCGTGGACCACGAAGTCCATCGTTCCTATCGCTCCGCTCTTGATCGCAAGGACCAATCGCCCCGCGCGTCGTGTGATCACTGGCTCGGAGATGAGGTCGGGATTGCGCTCGATCACCTGGCGGAGCTTGCGCTCGATCCGCACCTCGAGCGTTCCCCGTTTTCGCATCAGCTGCCTCAGCGTCGGCGAGGCGTCCTCACGGATCTCACCGTCTTCATCGATTGCCCGATAGATCTGTTTTGCCAGGTCCTCCATCTGAGAAAGCCGTTGAGCCAATGCCTGCAGCAGGGGCAAATTCTCCTGCGCGTGGAGAATGGACCGGATGCGGTGGGTGGCCTCGATGGTTTGCAGGAAGGAGAGGAACGCTTCTCCGTCGAGGAAGCTTGACTCCTTGGCGCGCTGAAGCAAGGGTGTGAGGTCATGCAGCCCGCCGAGCGAGAAGCGGCCTGTGCATTCCAGGTAGGACTGTGCCTCCTTGACCTCGCTTGATGCCTTCTCAATGGAGGCTCGGTCGTCGAGCGGAGCCAGATCTTCGATCGCCGCCTCTCCGAGGGAAGAGTCGGCGAAGGTCTTGACCAACTGTTTTAGCCGAGCGTACTCCAGGTCGCGGAGGGTCTTGGCATTGGCGACCGTCATCTAGTCAAGCGCCCCCTCCTGAAGCAGTCCCGCTGCGGTCCTCACCATGTCTTGGATGATGGTCTGAACCGGCTTGATTTCGCCAATCAGGCCCGAGATCTGACCGGCCATCAGAGAACCGGTGTCGACGTTTCCTTCGTAGACCGCACGGCACAGTCCGCCCACGGCCAGGTGCTCGAATTCCTCCAGCGGTCGGCCCTCTTTCTCGTAACGCGCAAACTCCTTGGTCATCTTGTTGGCGATCGCACGCACCGGCGCCCCGATGTCGCGTCCGGTGACAAGTGTGGAGCGGTCGTTGGCATTGAGGATGGCTTGCTTGTAATTGTTGTGGACCGGTGCCTCAGCAGAGGCAAGGAACACCGTACCGATTTGTACCCCTTCCGCGCCGAGGGCAAGCGCGGCTGCAAGGCCGCGGCCGTCCGCGATGCCGCCGGCGGCAACGACCGGTACGGAAACTGCATCGACAACTTGGGGAACGAGTACCATCGTGGTGACCTCACCGACATGCCCTCCGGATTCGGTGCCCTCAGCGATGATCCCGTCCACACCGGCACGCTCCATCCGCCGAGCGAGCGCGGTCGCCGCAATGACTGGGAAAATCTTGATTGCCGCGCCTTTCAACTGATTGAGGTACTTAGTGGGATTCCCCGCCCCGGTCGTCACCATAGCAACGCGTTCGCGAACCACCACCGCCACCTGCTCGTCAATATTCGGGTCCATCAGCATCAGATTCACCCCGAACGATTGATTGGTCTTCTCGCGGACCAGAGCGATCTCCTCGGCCAATGTCTCGGCGGACATCCCTCCAGAGCCGATAATTCCCAGTCCGCCCGCGTCTGACACAGCGGCGACAAGGGGTGCACGCGATACGTGCGCCATTCCACCCAGGAAAATGGGATAGCGAATGTCCAGCAGCTGGCAGATTCGGTTCGCCTTCGACTCTAATCTGTGGGCTGACAAAACGGCCTCCCTAAGCAAAGGAATACGATGATAAGACTTTACATCGGCAGGATCAGGAAGTAAACCGCTTCTCGTCGTCCCCCAAGATTGTGCACGCCGGTCGGAGCGTGAGTGGGTGTTAAAACGGAAGATCCGATGAAAACAGGCTGGCTCACGTGTTTGCCACAGTGTGCCCCCTACCCACTGTCACTTCTCCTTGATAAAACCAGACCAATCTGGTAGGATTTTACCGGTGAAACCATGAATACACGTGTGTACCTTGACAACAGTGCGACGACTCCGGTGACCCCTGAGGTCTTGGAGGCAATGAACCGGTACTTTGAGCAGGAATACGGAAATGCGTCAAGCCTTCATTCCTTGGGGAGAAATGCCAGGAAAGCCGTGGAGGAATCCCGAGACGAGATTGCCGCCAGCCTCGGAGTGACGCCGAAGGAGATCGTGTTCACCTCCGGGGCCACCGAGGCAAACAACCTCGCAATCAAGGGACTCGCGTTCGCTCATCCTGAAAAGCGTCACGTGATTACGAGCAAGACGGAGCATCACGCGGTCCTACATACTTGCCAGTGGTTGGGGGAGCGCGGATCGGAGATCACGTACCTTGATGTCGATCGTTTCGGCCGAGTGAGCCCCGACCAACTTGCGGACGCGATCCGGGACGACACCCTCCTTGTATCCATCATGGCCGGAAACAACGAGATCGGCACACTGCAGCCCATCGAGCAGATCGGCACGATCTGCCGCGAGCGCGGAGTTTTCTTTCACACCGATGCCGTACAGGCCTACGGAAAGGTCCCCCTGCCGATGGATACAATCGACCTTCTATCGGTCTCAGCGCACAAGTTGCACGGCCCCAAGGGAGTCGGTTTCCTCGTGGTACGAAAAGGAGTCTCTCTCACACCCCTGTTGCACGGCGGGGGGCACGAGGGAGGACGCCGAAGCACAACGGAGAACACACCAGGAATTGTAGGGCTGGCCGCGGCAGCACGGCTTGCGTTTCGAGAGATGCAGTCAACCACTACACGGATGCGAGCGTACCGGCAGCAACTGATCGCGTCGGTGACCAACATCCCGGGAACGCGACTGAACGGTCACGAAACAGAAAGCCTTCCCCACATCGTTAACGTCAGCTTTCAGGCGATAGAAGGCGAAAGCCTGGTGATGAAGCTCGACGAACTCGGGTTTGCCGTTTCCACGGGTTCGGCCTGTTCCTCGCCCAATCTCGAGCCGAGTCACGTTCTGGTAGCCATTGCGGTCCCACTATCGATGGCCCACGGCAGCCTGCGCATCAGTACCGGCCGTCAGACAACCCAGGAGGAAATCGATGCATTCCTCGAAGTACTGCCGCGCGCAGTGGAGGAACTGCGCGCAATCTCACCGTTTAAGGTAGGTGCATAATCATGTATACAGACAAGGTAATCGACCACTTCCGCCACCCTCACAACATGGGAAAGCTGGAGGACTATTCGGCCGTTGGTAAGGTAGGAAACATCGTCTGCGGCGACGTCATGTGGATGTACATCAAAGTCGGCAACAACGAGCAGGGGCGCGAAGTGATCGCCGATATCTCCTGGGAGACGTTCGGTTGTACTGCGGCCATCGCCACGTCGTCGATGGTCTCGGACCTCGCCAAGGGGAAAACACTGGATGAAGCGATCGCGATTACCAATACCGATGTTGCAGAAAAGTTGGATGGGCTCCCGCCGATAAAGATGCACTGCTCTGCGCTTGCGGCCGACGCCTTAAACGAAGCGATCTACGATTACCTCACTCAAGCTGGACGAGATGTTCCACCGGTTTTGCAGCAACGGCACGAACGGCTGGCAAAGGAGATGGATTCGCTCGAGAAGCGATACCAGGCATTTCTCGGACAAGAGAAGGACTCCTAGCTCAGGCCCGGAAAGGACCCCCCTGTGTCCCTCACCAAAAAATCAAGTTACGGGCTAATCGCCGCACTGGAACTGGCAGCAGATGTCTCGGAAGGCCCTATTTCCGCAGGGATGGTTGCTGCAAAGTACTCTCTGCCTGCCCCGTTCGTGGAGAAGATCCTTCACCAACTCAAGCTCGCCGGTTTGGTGAATGCCCGGAAGGGGCGGGGAGGTGGGTACTACCTCAGTGTTGATCCGGCAAGCCTGTCGGTCCTCCGCGTTCTGGAAGCCCTCGACGAATCACTTGATCTCGTCGGCTGTCTAGGCCCTAATTCAAATTGCCAGCTGACCCAAATCTGTCCGACAAAGTCAGCGTGGGCAAAGATCGATCAGCGATTCAAAGCACTTCTCGACTCACTGACCTTAAGCGACCTACTGGAACAATGACTGTTTGTAGCCGATAACAAAGACTGCCCTGCTGGGCCAAAGGCAACCCGTCAATCAAGATAACCGAGGTTGCGAAGACGTTCTTTGACTGTCTCTTCTTCCTCTGCGGACAGTCCGCTCGCTGCTGTTGGCTCAATCAAGCCGAGGCGCTCCAGCCCTTCGATCACTGCTTGTGCGCTCTGCTCAGCCGATTGTTCCGCAGTGTTGATCCTGATCTGATACTCATCCCTGCTCGGTGCCTCGAACGGATCATTGACGCCTGTGAAGTTGCTGATCTCTCCACGCTCCGCCTTCTCGTAGAGCCTCTTGGGGTCACGCGCTTTGCACACATCCACCGGACATTCAACGTAGATGAGGACGAACTTGCCGACTTCTTCCACCGCTTCGCGCACTCTTTCACGATACTCACGATAGGGCGCAATCGCTGCAACAATCGCCACTACATCATTTTTAATCAGCAGCTTGCAGATGAAGCCGATACGGCGATTGTTCGTTCCCCGATCCTCTTTGGAAAAGCCCAACTCGGGGTGAAGGTTCTGGCGAACGCTGTCTCCATCCAGGTTTTCGACCTGAAATCCGCGTTGTCGCAGTCTCGTTTCCACGCGGCGAGCCACGGTAGACTTCCCACAGGAGGGAAGCCCGACAAACCACAGGGTAAAACTCATTCACATCACCTCACGAAAGGATCATCACTCTGAAGGATCGTCCGCGCCACTTCCGGCCGCATCATCTCAGAAGGTGGAGGCTCGCCGGCTTCAAGGAACGAGCGGATTTTCGTTCCCGACGGATTCACACGGTCAGCCTGTGAGTGGGGACAGGTCTTCCCCGAAACCATCCCGCCACACTTTGAGCAATAGAAAGCAAAGTCGAAGAACAGAGGTTCAATGTCGATTCCGTCGATCTCAGAGAAAATCGCGTGAGCAGCGAAGCTATCGTAGAAATCTCCCACTCCGGCGTGGTCGCGACCGACAATGAAGTGCGTACAACCGTAGTTCTTGCGAACAATGGCGTCAAACACCGCTTCACGGGGGCCCATGTAGCGCATCTCCGCCGGAAGGATGGACAGGACAACGCGGTTCCGCGGGAAGTACCCTTCAATAAGAATCTTGTACGTCGACAGGATCACCTCATCGCAAAAGTCACCCCTCTTTTTCCTTCCGATCTTGGGATGAATCAGCAGGCCGTCGGCACCCTCAAGAGCGCTCTTTTGAAGATACTCGTGGCCGCGATGGGGAGGATTGCGTGTTTGAAATCCCACGACCCGCCGCCACCCCTTTTCCTCGAACAACACTCGCGTCTCAATCGGCGCCAGCTGGTACTCTGGAAAGGTGGTCGGACCCCGTTGCAGCATGCGAATGTCTCCTCCCAGAAGCACCTCCCCTCCTTCGAGGAACGTCTTTGCTCCGGGATGAGCTGAATCGTCGGTTCCGTAGAGCTTTTCTGCCGCAACTTCCTTCTCGTAGTCGTAGATCTCGTCAAGTTCCATGACCGCAAGGAGCGTGCCCCTCGTGTCGGTCAACGCGACCGTTGTACCTTCCTTGAGTGATCCGGCTACTCCCTCGGGCACAGGGAGGATGATCGGAACGGTCCAAACCGTGCCGTCCTCAAGGGTCATGTCGTTTACAACCTTGAGGAAGTCGTGTTGTCGCATGAAGCCCTTGAGCGGGCTGTACGCCCCGTCAGCGATATTCTGCAAATCCCTGAGCCTCTCCTCTTCCAAGCAAACCTGCGAAAGTTGCTGAGCGTCGCACTGCAGCTGGTCTTGCTTCGTGGTATCTTTCACCCAACGATTGACCAGTACCTTGCCGTGTGGTTCGATCAAAGAGATCCCTCCTTCAGTCGAGAATAGATCGTACTGTCAAATCGCGAGGAGGCACGAGACCAAACAGAGAAAGGACGGTCGGGGCAATCTGCTGAATCTGCAGACCGTCGATCCGTCCCCGCAACCCTCTTTTCAGATTGTGGCCGATGAATACCCCGTAGCGCGAATGGTTGGCGTCGTCCGGACCGGTATCGTTCTCTGCCAGGCGAACAGTACCCGTCCCTACCGCGCCGGCCGAGCGCCAGAAAAGGTCCCCGAAATAGACCAGCAAATCGGGCGGGTCTCCCCGCACGACCGGATAGAGATCCTTTGGTTGGAAGGCAACCGTTCCGATCTCGCAACCGGTCTCATCTTGTACATGGGACAGCCGTTCCGCCAGGTCGGTACAGACGGCCTCAACTTTCCCAGAGGGCACCGTCCCCTGCGGCTCCCGGCCGACGATGTTAAGAAAGATGCGCCCGTAATACCCACCCCAGCCCCAGGCACTCGTCTTTTCCCAATCGATCATCTCCTCGTCAAGTGGCGTTGGTTCGCTCGGCGTCTGCTTGAGAGCGAGGTAGCCTTCCTTTATGAGCCATTCGTTGATCGCGATCGCGCCGTCAAGGCGCTTTGCCCCGTGATCGGAGGCGATGATCACACCCGTGTTGTCAGGAAGAATCTCAAGCGTCCGGCCGATCTCCTCATCCAGATAGCGATAGTAGTCACGGAGTACTTCCGCATAAGGATTGCCGGGAACGTAACCGCGGTGCTCGGGGTCGGAGAATTTCCAGAAGGCGTGATGGAGACGATCCGGCCCCATGAAGACCGCCATCAAGAACTCCGGCCCACGAGTCTTCAGCAGGTGACGGAGAACGGCAAATCGCTTTTCCGTCATCGCGTAGACATCGCTCAGAATCCGCTCCTTGTTATCCGTGCGAAATTCCTCGACATCGATGATGTACCCGCGCTCCTTTGTTGAGTGACGCCCCTGAAAACGGCTGACACGTTCGATCTCGTCCTTCAACGTCCCGGGGAACGTGAATCCTGAATCCTTCGACGGAGTGAGAAAAGAGGAGACCATGAACCCGTTTATCGCCTTCACCGGAAATGTCTGTGGAACGCCGAGTGTTCCAACGGAAAAGCCGCGCTCGGAGAGCGTCTCCCACAGCCGCGGCTGGGTGATTCGGTCGGAGAAGGCAAAATAGCGCTCAGTGTAGGTGCCGAGCCTCCGATGACGAAAGCCGTACACCCCGAGTTCACCCGGAGAGCGCCCCGATGTCATGCACGCCCAGGCAGGAGCGGTAATCGGCGGGTCGCTGCTGTGAAGCGCACCGTAGAGCCCACCCGAGATGAGCTCGCTCATCACTGGAAGCTCCATACGGAATCGATCAAACAACAACTCCGGAGGCACGGAGTCAAGTCCGATGATCAGAAGATGATCCCTCATCCAACTCCCCCTCTCAGCGTGCGAGATTATACCGTCACTACCGGCTCTTTCAACGCTTCCGTGATGTACATTACCGACAGACGTCTCGGAATGTGCTATAGTTTGCGCGAAAAAGAAACCCCCTCATCTTTTTCACCACCCGGAGAGGGCGGCCGAGCGATCTCGCTTGGCCGCCCTTACACATTACGAGGGCAATATCCAAACGAGCAGACGATTGACAAAGTAGACCGCTACTACCAAGAACGGGTAAAGAATCAACAAAGACAACGCCAGAGGGAACGCCTGGAACATCCCCCCTTTGCCCTCTCCCGGCCACGAAAACCCTTCTGCAAACAGGTAGTCAACTGAACTACGAGGATAGGGCCACTCACCAGTGCCCTTAGTGATCAGGCGAATTAGTTCCCGAAATGGTGAGCGCGTAAGTGCCATCCGGCGAAGGTAAACAAACACGCCAACAAGAAGGACGCAATAGGTAAGCAGGGGAATCGTACCTCCAGCACTGGCAATCAGGTTGAACGTTCCATGGAGAGCGATCGCAAGCACAAACCCACCCACAAGCCAGGCAAGCCGTGCGCGCCACGTTCGAAGAAAGCGCGCGTGCCCGACCAGATATCCGGCAATCCCCCCGAACAAAACGTGCCCGGGAAAAGAACGCGCAAGCACGATTGCGCTGAACACCTCACGAAACCGCCCAGCGTCGCCGTCAATCCATACGTTGTAGGAGCCACTGAAGATATACCAGAAATCCTCGTACACTCCGAATCCAGCACCAAGGACTCCCATATAGACAACAAAGTCGATTGGCTCTGCAAGGTCAGGAAAACCAAGCCACCAGATCGTCCCCGCCATAACAAGGAACTTGATCCCCTCCTCAACCAATCCCGCGTTCACGTACGCTGAGAACAGCGATCCTGCCGGTTCCAATGGGAAAAGCCGGCGCCAGAGCACAACCGGGATCACTGCACACATTCCCGCAGCGAAAGACAGCGTCATCGTTGTGCCAGACAGCCTCCGCAGTGGGTTGCTTCGATACAGCAAGAAAATGTAGAGGAGGGACAACCCCGAAGAAATGTAGATCGATCGCAGAAACAGACTCATCGAGCGATGATCCGAGGAACAACGTAGTAATAGTAGAAGAAGAAGACAGGTAGGGCGAACAGGAGCCCGTCTATTCGATCCAACGCTCCCCCGTGCCCGGGCAGGAAGGTCCCGGAATCCTTGACTTCTGCGGCTCGCTTCAGCT
>CAZDDA010000055.1:0-10413 GCA_964504085.1 uncultured Thermotogae bacterium
CTAGGGGGTCTTCCAGAAGATCAAGCTCGACACGGAAACGCTCCTTCTGTGTCTCTGCGATGCGGCGTTCTAGGGACTCGCGCTGTCGCATCCAGGTGTCGTCTCCACAGAAGGGGTTGATGTCTTCGAGCATACGCTCCAGCTTCGCGCAGCGGCCTTCGAGCTCCTCTAGGCGAGCGATCCTACGTAGCCGTTTCTCATCGAGGGCATCACCAATGAACGCGCGAGTCGCCTCGACGATCTCCAGGAATGTCGGACGCTGACTGCTGGGTGACCGAATGACCGCTTGACTGGAACGAGCTTCGTCAGACGCTCCCGTGCCGTTGTGCTCACGCTCCGGAGGGGTTGTCTTCGGAGAGCCGGATCTTGACGCCATGCTCTTCGTTAGATCTGAAGAGGTATAAACCTATGTCCCCGCTCTGTCATCCAGGTGTAGAGGCAAAGGATCAACTACCTGTCCGCGATGCATCCCGTCTCAGGACCAGTAGCCTAGGCACGGGCCCGATCACGCGGACACCTGGCTCTCGGAGTTGGTCTGCCCGACCCAAGTCCCTGTAGTATTGCGCATCCATCACGGTTCTGGAGGGAAATCACGACAATGCCTGACACGCAATCGCGAAGCACCCCTGGCAGACATGAGGGCTCCGACCTTCCTGAGAGCATCCGGATTGAGCTGGAGGTGAGCGATCCAGAGCTCATAGCGGAGCTGTCTCGCTACCCGGACGGCGCAGAGCGCGACGAGTACGCCGCTACCGCGCTACGCGTCGGCATACTCAGTCTAAAACGGGCGGAGGGGCGAATCGACGCGAACGTTGTTCGAAACGAAGGCGAACGCTTGCTGTCTGAATTGGCCTCCAGCCTTGAGACCCACCAACAAGACGTGGCGAAGAAAGTCGACTCCTCTCTGAGCGAGTACTTCGACCCAAGAGACGGCAGGTTCACTGAAAGAGTCAACCGGCTTCTGTCCAAGGAAGGCGATCTCGCAACCTTCATGAAGCAGCAGATCGGGGTTGAGGATTCGGTGCTCCAGCGCTCACTGAGCGTGCACTTGGGTGATAACAGCCCTCTGATGGAGATGCTATCTCCGACCAACACTGAGGGGTTCTTGGCGGCGCTCTCGAAACGTGTCGGCGAGCTTCTTGACGAATCCCTTGAAGAAGTCGTTGGCGAGTTCTCCCTCGACAACGAGGAGTCCGCCTTGAGTCGACTCGTAGGGCGAGTCGAGACATCCCATAACAGCATTGTGAATGAGTTCTCGCTCGACATCGAAACGTCAGCGCTTTCGCGATTCAGACGAGAACTCGGCCAATTGCTGAAAGAACATCAGACTAAGGCCGAGGAGTTCCGGACAGAAGTGCTTGAGAAGCTCGCATCTATGGTCTCACGTCGGGAGGAGGCGATGAGATCGACACGCCACGGAGGCGAGTTCGAGGAGGAGGTCAAGGTCTTCTGCTGCAAAGAGAGCTCGGCACGTGGCGATATAGCTGAAGACACATCGAAGACCACAGGTCTCATCAAGAACTCGAAAGTCGGGGATCTCGTGATCAAGCTTGGCCCCGACAGTCTGGCGGCAGGTGCGAGAATCACCATCGAAGCGAAGGAGAGCCAATCCTACTCACTTGCGAAGGCACTGGAGGAGCTCGAGACCGCCAGGAAGAACCGCTCTGCCTCGGTAGGCGTGTTCGTCTTCTCCGCAACCACAACCGCTAGGGGAATGGAAAGGCTTGCCAGGTACGGGAGCGACATCGTAGTCGTGTGGGACAAGGATGATCCTTCGACTGATCCGTACTTGAGTGCGGCCCTCATGATTGCCCGGGCGATCTCCGTCCAGAAATCTGCAGCCAGGACTGATCAGCAACTTGACCTGGAGCCTCTCGAGAAAGCAGTACGGAACATCGAGAAACTCAGCAATGGGCTCGATGAGATCGAGATTTCTGCGAAGACCATCTATAACAGCGGACACAAGATCCAGAACCGCGTCCGCCTGATGCGCGACGAACTTGTGAGGCAAGTGGGAATCCTTGACGAGCATCTGGAGGCCCTCGCTGTGGATGAGGAAGACAGCCCCGAGTGAATGGTGAATATGGCTCGGGGCACTTGCGCAGAGAGTCAGATTGACGGCATTCCTGAGACTGACCTGTCTTTGCTGACAGCGGAGAACCCTAGCACGATGCCGATTCACTTCGGAAGCTCGAAGAGAAGCCGCTTCTATCCCCAGGCCCTGGCCCTGGCAGAACACGCGCCAGTCTCAATTGAGCATGGCTCGGATTCTAGTAGGTGGCACACGGTGCTTGTTCCTTCAGGCAGTCTAGACCTACTAGCCCTGCTCTATGAATGCGCCAGCAAACTGCCGGGGCCAAAGGTGTGCGGGGCTGACGCACTCTCGTTGAAACTGAAACTCCAGAACGAAGGTCAGTATTCCTCGGCCTACGCCTCGAACGCGAAGCTCCAAAGACTGGCGAGAGCGTGCGATGAGCTCCGCGCCACACTGAAGTGGGGCTGGGAGGACTTGGCGAGACTGCTCGACGAGAGGGTCCTCCGGCCCGTCCAGGCTGATATGGTGAGGGCAAGGGAGCTCCTCCAGGAAGAGGGGTTCTATGACCGCCCTGATCCCGAAGACCCAATGAGACTGAGGATCATCCCTGCGTGGAGGAAGCCTCAAGAGATACAGCCCGGAATCAAGCGGGTCCAAGAGGCAGTGACCAGAGGCAGCTATCAGGAGGCGGTTGAGGCGTACTACGAGTTGCTTGCAGGAGAGCCGTTTGGAGAGCTCACTCCGGAACTCCTATACATCAAGCGCCTCGGCGACATTGAGCTCGGCGGACGCGATCTGCTGTTCTTCATTCCTCCGTCCGCTAGGAGCCCACTCGTGGCAGAGAATCTGATTGAGTTCGTCGAGTGCATTGATGAGGCTATCGCGAGCTACTTGGAGACCGGCTCAATGCTCATTCGCATCTTGGCTGAAGGTTCACCAACGATGGATCAGCTGGTCCGTGAAACGCAGGACGACGTAAGGAGAGCCGTCTGGGTTGAGGATGGGGAACTTACGCGCGACGACACGGTCATCACCCCGGACTTCTTCGGCGCCCAGTACGGTCACTGCCCTTCGGGCCGGATCTTCCACAAGTACCCAGACCAAGTGTCTCTCTGCGAGGAGATTGAGAATGAGGAGGACCTGAAGTATCACGGCTTCTGGGTCACATACAGCGAAGACTACCTCGCAGAGCACATCGCCGAGAAGGGGCTCGCTTTGGTGTCGGTGGACGCCTACCGCCACAAGGCATGGAACTGGCGTGGGAAGAGAGGAACGCGCGAGCCGCCGTTTACTCAGGCAACGCGTCTTTCCGAGATCGAGAAGGCTACGTATGGCACATCCGGAATCCGATATACAGGACGGCAACACAAGATTCGGGGGAAGCTGTTCTTCGAAGTGGATCTGGTTCGTCATGTGAACCCGAAGAGCCTGGGGAATGCTTTCCTGGAAGCTGTACAAGATCTCCTACGGGAGTCGGAGAACCTCCTTCGAGAGAGGCACGGCCTCCCGCGGATCGGAGAGGGGTGGGTATCCGAGCTGCGTCTATACCGCCTAGTCCAGGCCATCTTCCCGAACTCGATTCACCAAGCAAGACCTGCGTGGTTGAAACCCCAGCATCTAGACATACTCGATCCCGAATCGAGCGTCGCGTTCGAGTATCAAGGCCGCCAGCACTTCGAGCCAATCGATTTCTTCGGTGGTGATGAGGCATTAGAGCGACTTCGAGAGCGCGACAGTCGGAAGGCACGCCTCTGCAGAAAGCACGGCGTCACACTCGTTGCGTGGCACTACACCTGGCCACTGACTCGGAGCCGACTCACCGAGGCCCTGGCTGAGTTCGGACTGGATGCTCCTGGCAACCCGAGGAATGCAAATGACGAAGCAGTTGGATGAGAGGGCCCTTGCAGCTGCATACCTGGAGGAGCTACATCAGCCAGTAGAGATCGCGGTGATGATGGGAGTCAGCCGAAGGACTGTCGAACGGCGCATCCAGAAGTTGGGTCTGCAGCGCAATCTGTCTGCGCGTCCTTTCCCGGAGAGACCTCTTCGCCGCCTCTACATCGATGAGGAGCGTTCCGCAACGAGCATCGCACAGATCTACAAGGTGGACCTTGAGGAACTGGCGCGGAGGATTCTCGAACTCGGACTTCCACTCCGAGAGAAGTACATGGACGAGGAGTGGCTGCGCGAGATGTACGAGGTTCGTGGCTTGACAACCTACGAGATCGCTGAGCAGCTCGGCGCAACGAACAAGCTGATCAGTGATTGGCTTGGCCGGTTTGGGATCAGCACCGCAAAGATGCCTCTCTATCAGGACAGAGAGTGGCTCTATGACCAATACGTGATTCAAGAGAAGTCGATCAGGGAAATCGCCCGCGAGCTGGGCGTCTCGTATGGTCCCATTCAGGAATGGCTGCATAGACACGGGATACCGATAAGTGGAGAAACCTACTCGGGATACAAGAGCCACGAGAACGCCCCCTATCGAGACCACGACTGGCTGCTGCAAAAGCGCTTCGTGGAGCGCAAATCCGAAGCGGCCATTGCCGATGAGTGTGGCGCCAGCCGCTCCACCATCAATAGGTGGCTCAGACGTCTCGGTTTCGACCAGGTGGCTCGCTCTGAAGCGATGGCGCTGCGCCACGCCCGAGCGGAAGCACCGTACAAGGAGAAGGAGTGGCTCCAGCGGGAGTACGAGACGAGCAAGCGGTCGTCGTACGACATCGCCGCCGAACTCGGGGTATCCCCATCTACCATTCGCTGCTGGCTGCTTCGACATGACATTGAAATTCGGGATGGCGACGAAAGCTACTTCCTCACGCACAGGAATGAGCTTGAGATCAGCCCGCGTCTGATGGAGCTGCTGGAAGGGGAGTTGCTGGGTGACGGGTGTATCGTACCAGCTGGCCTGCGAACTGCTGTCTACGGACACGGGACTAAGCACCGCGAGTACGTCGTCTGGCTAGCGGAGGAGTTCGCTCGTGAAGGGCTACTTCAGTCAGGCAGGATACGGCGCGTCGTCAACTTCCCTGATGAGGAGCACTCAAGTGTGACATACGTGTACCGTTCACGGAGCTATGAGGCGCTCATGGAACTACGAAGTCGATTCTATCCGCTACCACAAGGGAAGAAGATCGTGCCGCCGGATCTGGCTCTCACCCCCATCGTTGTGCGGCAGTGGTACATCGGTGACGGTCAGATCCACGGACCACCGAGGCAGCGTGCCTCCATCACGCTCCATACTTGCGCATTTGACAGAACCTCGATCGGCCGATTGATGGCCTCCTTGGCGGAGGTGGGCTTCCAAGTGACTCATCAGGCGGCTCGCAATACAATCCACATCAGCGCCCATTCAACAGAGGACTTCCTTGAGTACATCGGAGTCTGCCCAGGGGCAATCCAGTGCGTCTATGGGTACAAGTGGGACACCGGCAACTGAGGGCCGATAGGTGCCCTGAGATCTACCCGTCCGCCTGAAGAGCCACCGAACGTTCAAGGCGACTGCAGGCTCCTGCACTACTCCATGCGGCTTCGGAAGAAACGTTCGGTCTCCTTGTCCACAAAGTAGACGTAGCATCCTCTTAGCCCTCTGGTTAGTAGGACACGGTACGTGTTCTTGACGAGCTCGCAAAACGCGTCCTTGGACCGCTTGACCATCACATCATGAGATGCCTGCTTGTCGCCCTGCCAGGAACCGGTGTCTGGATCGTAGAAGAGATCGCGACCGAAGATGACGCCGACATAATCGAACTCAAAACCTTGAGCTGTATATATGCAGCCAACCTGTTCCATACCCCCAGGATGATAGGCCCAAAGGTTGGCTTTTGGGATCCCTCGAGCAAGCCTTGTCGCTTCTGGACGTGCATTCCAAGCTCTGTGGTAGTCACCGATCACGACATCCTCAACCAGGGTACCATCCGCATTTGGCTTCTTCGTCCACGGCCAGCAATAGCCGGCTGTCATCCTAGCGGAGTGGCCTTCGGCAGCCTTCAGTCGAATAGCTTCCTCGACGCCCTGCGGCGAATCGAAGATCCTGAACTCAAACGCCTCGCTTGAGTCCCACAGGACGTTGGCCGTTCTCTCGATATCCAGGGTCGTGTTGATCCAGTTTACAAACGCTTCCGAACCTCCGCATCTGAACTGGATCTCCAGCTCGTGTTCGGACACCGTGCAACCCATTCGCTCGGCAGTACTGCGTATGTGTTCTACGGAGCCGACTTCTTCTGGGCGCACAACTTGGTTGTCATCGATGAAGAACACTGCGACCTTCGAGGCATCCAGGAGCTCTTCGACTTGGGGCTTGTCGGACCGTTCGGACTTGGGGGTGAACCGGTTGCTGCTTGTTTTCCTGATGCGATGTGCTTCGTCAGCGATCAGGACGTCAATCGAGTTCTGATCAGCGTCCGCATAGCTGTTGAAGTACTTGAACTGGACTGCTCCTCGTCGCCCAATGATCTCGCGCAGGGTCGTAGTGAAGGCACGCGAGCCAGTGGCGTAGTGGGTGTTGTACCCCGATAACAGCAGATCGGCCATGATGCGGATCGCGATTACCGACTTGCCGGTTCCTGGCCCACCCTTCACGATCACCACGGATTTCTTTCGGTCATGGAACCCTTTGCGTGCAAGTGCGAAGATCCGATCGTAGACAACGAGTTGCTCATCGAGCAGCACGTATTCCGGTCTACCTTTGATGACGGATCCGACATGATCCATTAGCTTCTTGCTAGGGCGGTAGTGGCTCTCCTCTACGCGTGCCAGGACCTCCGCTCCGCGACCCTTCTCAAGCCTCTGGACGAGATAAGAGGACAGGTCCTCCACATCATCCGCGCAGAACAGGGGGGATCGCTCCAGCGCCTCTTCGAACTTCGCAGCGTGGATTGCGTCATTCTCGTGCGGTGCGTAGTTGTGGAGGTACGCGCAGGACGCAAGTCGTATTGGGGAGTCCCCTTCGTAGAACGCTGTGTGCGTGTCCTCGAGGTAAGCCTCATACTGCAACACCTGAATCGATGGGTGAAGGACCTCCCGCTGGGCCCCGCCAACCCAAGAAAGAACCTCGTTCTCCCCATCTGCCATCTCACTACGGTCCCATTGCTTGAGCTCGATGATTACAGCTGAGGCTTCGTCGTCTCTGTCGTGGCCAGTCAACATGCAGTCCAAACGCCTTGAGCTGAGAGGAAGCTGGTACTCGAGCAGAACTCCGTGGTCATCCAACCCGCAGCGTTCGAAGACCTGTGAAGCAGCGCGAAGGGAATTGCGCCATGAGTTGACTTCCGCCCGGCCTGGCTCGTAACGGAAGTGCTCAAAGAAGGAAGCCCGAAGCTTCTCCGCAATCTGGTTTCGGAACGTATCCTCAACGAACTGCGTTGTGGTGCCTGCGTATAGCCTCATTCTACAACTCCGTGTATTTGTCGCTACGTCCTCTAGCTCTGTCTGGCGGATACTTCGCGCGATTCACTTCTACCTTTGAGCTCACAGCGTCGAGGAGATCAATACCTGTCACATCGCACAGGTAGATGAGGAAGATCGCGATGTCTGCGATTTCGCTGCGAATCCGGCTTCTCAGGCTATCGGAAGCGTCCCGAGCTTCCTTTGTCGTCTTCCACAGGAACAGCTCCAGAAGCTCGCTGGCTTCAATGGAGATCGCTTCTGCCAAGTTCTTCGGATCATGAAACTGCTCCCACTCGCGCTCATCGCGGAAGGCGAGAATCCTCACGCGGACTTCATCGAGTGTGTCGGTCATCTTGGGCGCTCCCTCATTGGGTATCCCGCTTCTTCCTGTGGAGTCCCCTGGCCGTCTCGTATTCGGCTGACAGGTCGAAGCCAATGTCGTGGTCGATATCGAGTTCCTTGAACCCAACGTACATCATGCACACAAGCTGGAGTCCGCTGTACTCACCGGGGAGGCTCGCGAGATGGTACTGCTTGGCGGGGTTGTTCACGTCGAACCCGCTGCGCCCAAGCACAGCTATCTCCAATGTCACCTGCCGGACTTCGTTCTCTTCCATCTTCTCGAACTGCTCAAGTGATGCTAGGCAGTACATGACAGCATCCGGTCGGGGGGCACCCCGACTGACGTCCTTGTATTCCTCCTGGGCAATTCTCGAGCGGGCCGTTCTTGCCATCTCCGCGATGTCTTGCGAAGGAGCGATCTCAATGACCTTCAGGTACGCTTCGTCCGCGTCGCTGCGCTTCTGCAGCGACTCGCGAGCCTGCGCAAGCCCGAACCAAGCTTGAGGATCGCTCGGATTCAGACTCACGGCTTTCTGTAGATGGATCTCTGCCTCTAGAGCCTCTCCCATCGAGAGCAAGCACGCCCCGAGATTCCTCTGACCGAATGGGTTGCGACGATCAAGCTCCTCGGCCTTTCTTAGGACCGTGAGCGCTTCGCCGTCCTTGTTCCGGCGCTTTAGCGCAACTCCAAGAGCAACGTGAGCATTCGCATGTCTCGGGGCCAGCTCCACAAGATGCCGGAGGTGTTCTTCCGCTGCCTCCAGCTTCCCTGCATCGCTCTCAGCCATGCCGAGATTGTAAAGCACAGTCTCCTCGTCGGGCGCAAACTCCAATAGGGATCTCAGAATGGAGATTCCGGTATCGTAGTCCTTGCGGCGAAGGCGTTCGATCGCGAGATCAACGTACTCTGGCATCATGCGATCAGGCTTCCACGAGACGCGAATCACATCATCATCGATGATGGCTTCAATCTGTCCACCCAGTTCTTCGTACTCCTTCTCAAAGAAGCCTTGAACAGCGGTTCTGAAGCTCTCTGTGCCCGGCTTGCGGGCGTCCGCGGGTAGTAGTGAGCAATCGAAGTCATCGACGGAAATCACGTAGAAAGGGGCATCAATCTTGGACATCCCTACCCACCCTCTCCGAAAGGAACGAGAACATACCAATCTTGGATTCCAAGTTCCTGGCCCCAGGCGTCTATCAACTCGGGATCGTGTATCGGATCACCAGGAATCTTCTCCAAGAGACCACGGAGCACTCGTGCCTTCTCCAGGAGTCCCACTGCCTTGTAGGGAGCGATTGTCTTGCTGTCTTCCCACTGCTCAGACCAGAACAGCGCCTGCGCCGCGTTCATCGCAATGCTTGCTTCAGTGATTCGTTTGGGCATCGAATTGCGTACGCTCGGAGCGAGTACCGCCACTCCCTCCTTCAGTTGACGATGGCAGGCCATATCCTGCTGAGTCCTGAGTCCCGGGTACTCGTTCCGCAGCCACTTATCGATTCTGAGTGCTAGGGGGATGGAGCGCAGTTGCGTGATTAGGCCGCCAAGCAACTGAGCTGCCAGGGCACTCCGCCTCTCTCTCGTCAATTGGACGGGGCCGTGGCCGCCAAACTGGCCGCCGACAAGTCTCATGGCTTCTGCATTCCCCTTAGGCGACGCACCAACCTCGTACCGCCTCTCGGGTGGGACTCCAACGAGACGCATCACGAAGCCGCACTGGAAAGAGATGACGTAGTCGAGCGCGTCACGCGCAGAGGGGCTGTACCGAACCACATGATACGGCAACGATTCACGGGCGGGCTTCATGGTCCCGAGAGTCGGCAACGAAGCATCCTCGCTCACATGGACGGGAAACCCCGTCGTCCGTTCGACAAGTCGTTCTATGTGGTTCCGTGCTTCGGCTGCTTCCACGGACGGCCCCCTTGCCCCTCTGCACTACGTCTTGCATAGACCCGCATTGCACAGCGATTGTCCCAGACCTATCGATTCTCAGCAACACCGCGGTCGGTCGCGACGTCCTGTGCCTCCGCGACATCCCAGAAGGTAGCGGAGACCCTGCTCCCCGCCGGCATTCGAGATTTCAGGTCAGCCCAGAGAGTGCTATCGTTTCCTTGCTGAAGGCTGTCCCGCTGTGCCCATGCTGACGTCGTCTCCTCTATCATGCGCAGCACTGCCTCATCACCAGTTTATAGCGTGGTTGTCTTGGAGTCGAACCTAAAAGAGGATCAATCGCGGGCTTGTCCGCTGTGGGTGCTGCAGATGAGAGTTCGCCTAAACAGCAACGGTTTCCCGGTACTGAGGACAGCGGACACGAATCTTCTCACACGTTCTTGCCGAAGGCTCCACTGTGTGTGCATCAGCTAGGGCTGTAGCAGGAACTCGCGGGAATTTCCCGGCGTGGGGCAGAGACACTGTACGTACCCCAAGGGGGTCAGAGCCAGGTACCAGCTGCACGGCCCAGGAGCCAATCCCGACCAGTGGACAGGAACCACAGTGCTCGTTCCGCGCCTGCCGGAGGTACGGACGGAAGAGCTGAAGCTACGACCCACTTTGTCAGTGCTGGCAGTCTCCCTGAAGTGTGAAGCGTGAATCCTCAGCGAGTACATACCTTTATATGCCTTCGCTCCCATTCCTACTCATGTCTACACGA
>CAZDDA010000056.1:0-6113 GCA_964504085.1 uncultured Thermotogae bacterium
ATTCGCCCGGATACTCGCAACCGACCGCAGGGACGACGTTTTCGCCCTCAAGGCTTTGGAGCTTCGCCTACAGAAAGTCATGCTTTCCGCCCTGGAATTGCTATTTCCGCCCACGGATGCACCGGTTGAGGCGCTCATTTCCGCCCGCAAGCGCCTAGAGGCAATTCCGCCTAGGCAACTGGTTTCGCTGGTGACCGATGGTATGCGCACCCTCACGGAGACGGGGCGCCACAGGCGGCTGCTGCAGGGCGAATCGACGGCAATCTTTGAACGTGCGCAAGCGGGAGCGGATGTTATGCTACCGCCCCTTGAGTCTGCTGTGGCTATCGAGGGGCGCTCCCGTGTAGCACAACAGGCCATAACTGCCATCACACGCGGTGAGCCGTATGATATACCCGTTGAGTCGGTTGAGCGGATTGGAGATACCGTAGAATCGATTAACACCGGATCACGTCCTATGCCCTCGGATCTGTCCACACTAGCCCGCTAGGTCACATAACGTGGTCAAACCACGGGTTTCGTGGCCATTATGTGACATAGGAAAACGCACCCTAGCCCATACCTGGATAGGGTGCGTGTGTGTTTTACCCCCTATTCGGGTATCTCGCCATAAGACAGATACATCAGACAGGCGGTGCACACGTCGAGATGAATGATGTTGTCATTCTCATCTAGGGCATGTGCCGCGTGTCGGTCCCCGCCAAGAGATGACCCGCACGAGTCGCACCACTGCCACGAAAAAGACGGGGCGTCTTCAACCTCACAGTCTTCTACTAGTGCGGCAAACTCTTCTACAGAGACGCCGTGAGCATCTGCACAGACTTCGCAACCGGGGCACAAGCCAACAGATACGGCGTGCAATCCCTCAAGGTTGTGTTTCACCCGCTCTTCATACGTCATGCGAATCTACCTCCTCGTCGTGTGATAGGTCGCGCTGGATGGTATACCGGTCTTCTCTTGACAGCAGGTCTAGGCGCAGTATCGCATCATTCATCGGTAGCACCCCCAAAGCGCGAAACAAGCAGCTCGTAAAATTCATCCGCTACTTCATCATCTGGACCAACAGACAGACATCCAGGGCGGAACGGGGACGTACTCAGGATTCTGTACAGGTTCGACCATTGCCCCCCGTGGTAATGATTGGCAAACCAATACACTGCTTCCTCGGACCACCATTCAAACATGCTGCCGTTTGACTCGATGCCCTGCTGTATCGCGTAGTCGTGTAGCACGTCGAGCATTTCCTGCTTGGTAGGGTCCATCATTCCACCCCCATGGACGATACGAGCATGAGATCGCCATCACGCAACTCCCAATATCCTGCAATCGTGTGAGTGTTGAGCCACTCAAGGGCGGCAGTCGTCTCGCTGTCGTCATCGGACATCGGACCGAGCAAGGCCTTGTGTAGTTGGTACAACGTAGGATATGGTCCGACTGATTCGATGCGCGAGAACGTGTCGAGAACTAGACGGGCAATAGCGCGGCGTACGCCATCGTATCCCTGGATTTCGTTTGCCGCGTAACATCCAGGATCCATGGGGATGGTTCCCTTTTTAGTGCCGTACAGGTGAGGGCGAGAATCAAAGGGGGTTGAGGGGATTAGCTCTTGCTTGAGATCTTTGTGAGGCCAGCTCATCTTGACTACTCGGTAACAGTCCCTCCCGTATTGGTCCACGTAAACCTCCGTTTCGATTGCGCCAGACCAACTGGCTGCAATCGTTGACCCTCCCGCATTGCCATTAGCAAGGCGAGACCCTACTGTCGATGAGTCACCGTGTGCTTCCAGTTTGAATCGTGCCATCTATACCACCTCCGACAAGTAATATAGCACGGGGGCGACTCCACGTCTAGAGGACAAAGGTCACATAATACACAGTGTGTGACGTCCCAACACTACAACCCACACGGGGCCACGATGACAGGCATCTGTCCTATCGGATGATGATCACACAACGGCGACATAACAGCAGTGTGTGACCTGTCTCGACGTGTCCTCACTAGCGTGACAACGCAACCGACAACAGCAGACGACGGGCAGCAGGCGACAACGTCAGGAGTATAGGCAAGGTCCTGCTATCAATGGATCCCGTTTAGCCCAATCGACTTTAGCATACGAGTGGGGGCGGGGCCCCCTCTCGAATTTCTCGTCACTCCTGGCGGTGTTGCATCACAACGGAGGATGTAGTAGAATGGGTGCATATGGAGGTGGCGCATGAACGCCCGAGGATCTGAAAGCCATGCGACATCGGATCTGACGTACGAGACGTTCTTGAAAGCATCCATGGCTATTCCTCGTTATGGGCCGAAGATTGAGATCATTGCGAGTTCAGCGATGGTTGAGAGGCGACTGAAGCGGATGTGTCGGAGCAAGAGGAAGCGGATCCGGAAGAAGTGGCTGAAGAACGAGAAGAACTGGGAGACGGTGCCACGAGGCGACGTGCTGTTTATGAATCGAGAGCGTGTAGCGGTATGTCATCCATCTGTGGCTGCCAAGCTTCGGCGTTCTTTGGTCGAGGGAGAGGATGCTTTGATGCTGAGGGGGGATCTTCTATGGCAATGACGTACGACGAAGTGATGGCGATGACGGATGAGGAGTTGAGGGTAAGGTGGCGGAGTTGATGGGAGCAACCAAGTTCGAGTGGAGGCCGAACGAAACCGATCCGTTTTCGGAGTTGTGGCGCCTCCAACCTCAAGGAGTGAAGGGATCGATGCTCACAGGAGGCTGGAGTCCTTGCCCTGATTTCCCGCACTGTATCGCGGCGGCGTGGGAGTTGGTTAAGGACGTTGATGCCCGAGCGTTTTCACAAGCGTTGGTGGACGTCATGTTTGGTGGGATTGAGGGGGCGATCGATCTGTATGAGAGCGCGATTGAGTTCTTTCAAACGTATGAAGTGAACGGGAAGACCTTGCCATATCTCTGCGCTCAGGCGACAGCGAGGGATCGAACTCGCGCCTTTGTGCTTGCCATGTCTCGGGAGGGAGCATGAACGCAAAGACAGCACTGGGAATCATCAAGCATATGGAATGGTCGTCGTGGGTAGCGATTGACGGAGAGAGATACAGCGCTTGCCCGTGTTGCGGAGGCATTGATCCTGAGTGTGCCTCGGCCCTCGCGAAAAGCTATCCAACTGGGCATCTCCAGGGGTGTAGTTTCCAGAAGCTAGTTGAGTACATGGAGGGCTTACGCGATGGAGAAGCCCCACTGACGAAAAGCGGGTTTGACGAATGGGGTGAAGGCATCGTTGTTCGGTTAGAGACCATCCAGCGGGCAATCGAGAGCCGTGTGACAGGAGATGAAGGATCAGGAGGGGGCGCGATGGATCTGACGACAGTAGCGAGGGAGATGTTTGAACTCGAAAAGGAACTCCAAGAGCACAGTAAATCGTCAATGTTGAAAAGCGATCGATTGCGCGATGAGATCGAGAAGCGGCGGGCAATCCTAGAGATGCATGAAAAGGGGATAGACGCGGAGAAGGTGCTACTTGCTAAGACGGTGATCTCTGTTACTGACTATTCTCGTGGTGGTCGTGATCGAGAATCCGTTGTCCGAGATGCCCTTGAGCAATTTGCAGCAGGAGCACCGGTTTCCAGGTCTCTCAACTTGTGGAACACATTCTTCGGGACGAAGGACTACGATCGCTGGAGTGGACAACGTTGCGATTGTTCGTATGGCTATGGCCCTCGGCACGGACGCATCGTGTTCAGCGTTGGTCTCACAGACGAGGCACGCAAACGAAAGCAATGTGAGTTGACGAAGGAAGAGGTTGAAGCAGTGATCTACTATCTGATGAACCTGGAGCGCATCCAGGCGTCAACGGGAGACTGATCTAGAGATGAAGATGGACATCCAGCGGATTAGGAATCTCACAACGGGCATTCTTCACACGAATCTTCTAGATGTGCATGAGGATGTTGCGCGATTGACGGGAGTAGTCATTCTAAAGCGAGAGATGCCGTTCGTGATTCCGGCGATGCGCGAATGGTTGCGGCGTGTGGTGGAGGATGAAAGGTTCTTCGATGTGGGTCTTTGTTATGGGCATGTTGGAGAGATCGATATGCCGAGGATGTCAATATTGGAAAAAGGGGCATTTCTGGGCCGGTTGCACAGTATCTCGTGGCAGCTTGCGTTGATGGATGACCCGCCAAAGAGTGACGCACAGGCGGAAGTTGAGGGGTTCGTGAGGAACAACACGCCGGAATGCAACTCTCAAAGCGGTTCGGACATCGATCGACTTGGCGCCATCAGCGCGTATGACATGGGCGCGTGGGACAGCGGTGTTCAAGATCCGGAGTTCATCGCCGAGCTTCTGGCCGACACGGAACGGTTGCAGCGTGCCGTATGCGGACTCGTCGCGCGGTACACGGAACCGCCGTATGGAAAAGAGGATTTGCTCCTGCTGTTCCGGTGGCTCGTGGATCTACTGGAGGGCTCATGACAGCCGTGAAATCCCGCCCGATCCTTTTCAACGCCGACATGGTTCGCGCGATTCTGGAAGGGCGGAAGACACAGACGCGGAGGGTGGTGAATCCGCAGCCGGAGGATGTTGGCGAAGACTCCATCGGCATCGTGGGCTTCAGGAACCACAAGATGACAATCGAAGAAATGGCGGCATTCTGCCCCTACGGAGCACCCAGCGACCTCCTGTACGTGCAAGAGTCATGGGCCGTCACGCCCGACCTAAACAGTGTCGCCACAAGCGGGTTGTCTCCAAGACGGACCAGCCTGCGAGGCGTTCAACACGCAACGCTTCCGTGCGTGAAGAGGTTGTTTCCGACCTACAACCCGTGGCCGAACACTATGTGGAGAGAAGCCAGCGAGATGCCCCGCTGGGCGAGTCGCATCACGTTGCGTGTGACGGATGTTCGGGTGGAGAGGTTACAGGAGATCTCTTACGGAGACGCTATTGCCGAAGGCATTGAACAAAACATCCTCGGATGGATCGACTACTCCGCTAGTGATCGGCTCATGCAATCATGTGGAGAAGGAGCCCGTTCGTCATTCGCAACCCTCTGGGACTCCATCAACGCCAAGCGTGGCTTCGGCTGGGATGTGAATCCCTGGATATGGGTTGTGTCATTTGAGGTGGTGACGCCATGACGAACGACGAGATCATCGCGCGGTGGCGAGGATGGGAGAGAAAGGACGGTTGGTGGGTCAGCCGGGATGGCAGAGGAGAACTCTGGGTTGTGTCGATCCTTCTGTGGGTCCCATCGCTTGATATTGCCCCCTGGCACGGCGAGGGCGGACTGCTGAAGGAGATTGAGCGGAAGGGAATAGCAGGCGATTTCTACAAAGCAGTCGGACGCCTCGTAGCGCCAGACATTGCAAGGCAAAGCATACAGGCAGCGGTAGCCATAGGATGGCGCATTCTTCAAGCCACCCCCGCTCAACTCACAGAGGCGCTGGTGGCGCTGATCAAGGAGGGTGGGGGTTGAGCGATGCCCACTATGTCGGCGACGTGAGCCTGCCTGGGCATCACGCGGAACGACTGCGAATGTATCCGCGATGCTTGGGGGGTGAGGAGCCGCCACAATGGAGCCGGGTGGGGAATCCGGCCAGCCATCCTCAACGGGTGCGTTCCGCAACAGGCAGCGGACTGGGTTGTGGTCCCAGGAGTCCGGGTTCGAACCCCGGCGCACCCTCAGACGAAGGAGGAATATATGGATCTTGTGTTCAGTCGATTTGGTGCTGCGCTACTTGTTCTCGGTGGGGTGGCGGGAGGAATTGTGCTTATGCGGGGAATGGTTGAACGCAAGCACCCACAGAATCGATCTCTGCTGCTCTCCTGCGGGGTGTTCGTCATTCTCGCGTTGGTCTGGCGGATCGTTACACACAACCCAGTGGTTGGAGGAGGATAGCATCATGCTGACTGCCAACATCAAGATAAACGGAGAGCTTGTCGCGAGGATTGACGCTAAGAACGTTCGAACGCTGTCAGACGAGGAGGGTGACTTCGTCGGAGACAGGGCAACGGTATGCGAATATGACTGTGCTGTCGCCATCAATGCCAATCCAGGAGTCGAATTCCATGAGATGACGGTTGCCCATGACAGGCGATTCGGATGGCAAGGGTTGCTTGCAAAGATCCTTGCTGAGGTAACGCCAACGATCG
>CAZDDA010000056.1:6123-10382 GCA_964504085.1 uncultured Thermotogae bacterium
AGGAGTTAGTGTGGCTTACATGACAGTTTACCGATACCAATTCGCGCTTGAAGATCGTGCTTCTGTGTTTCTGCCAAAGGGCGCCGAGATCTTGATGGTTGGGATGAAGAAAGGCGAGGAGTATGTCTCTTTGTGGGCGCGAGTTGATAGCTTCGCAGAGAAGCATGAAGTTCGGCTTGCGATACGAGGGACCGGGCATCCATTGGACGGAACGGAAGGCGAGCACGTTGGGTCATTCATCTGCTCCGACGACTACTGCGTGTTCCATGTGTTCCGAGAGAAGGACGAACGGTAAGAATCCTCGGAAGCGATGGCGTCTAATGAAGGAGGAAGCGATGGACCTGAGAATGGATGATGTGCTGAAAGCGATAACGGTGCTTGAGAAGAAGGGGGTCGAACTCAGAGGGTTCGAGATTGGGCACGATGTATGGACCAGATACAAGCAAGAGCGAAGAGAGCGGGAGATAGAGAGGATGGAGCCAGATGATCCTCCTCAGATATGGATCGAGGAACTAGCGAGGCTTGACAGGGCGAAGAGGTTGTACGGGAAGCCGATGAAGGTCATCGAGTCTGCGCCTGAATGCATCAATCTCTTGGTGACCGACATGTATCTTGGTGGACGAACTGTGTATACGCTAACAGAAGTGCTTGAGGTGGTGAGCAAGCGATGAGCAGGAGCGAAGAGAAACGCCGTAGGGGGAAGCAGTTTCAGATCATCGATGACGACCGAGACCCAGAGACGGCACCTCAAACTCGACTGCCGACGACGAAGAAGGCACGGCGTAGGCACACGCTTCATCGGCGGGTTGAACGACGGAATGAAGAGATCCGTGGAATGAGATAGGTGGAGAAAGACAAGGATCGATGCTGGCGGCGATTGGAAATTCGAGATGCGAAGCTGCATGTCAATGGACACACCATACGGCTTGGGGATGGGATCGCCTTTGTCATGACGGACCGAGGGAAGAAGGTACAAGAATTTGCAGAGAAGATGCTCGATGAGGAGGAGCGGTGAAGAAGGTTCCAATCGTAGCATTCGGTGATCTGGCAAGACCTATCGGACTGGCTGAGTTCACAGAGGAAGGTGTGACATGCGAAGGAGGTATGACCAACGCGAATTGGGCTTTGTTCCCGATCACTGCGGATGACGATGTTATTGGCTTCTCGCTTGATTGTGATCGACAGATGGATCGCGCAGTGGTCCCATGCGGCGAGCATGGGGGTGACATCATCATTCCAGAGAATGATCTGGAATCGGTTGTTATCGACAGCCCTGGGTATTGTGCGATGGAAGAAAATCCTTACTGGCGAAGTGTTGGCAAGAGGATAACTGCAAAGGATCGCGCCAAGCGTATCTGCGTGGCCTTGAGCGGGAGATTTGTGCATCGGTGGAAGATTCACAAGGCCATTGTTCATGTGATCGCAGATCGGAAGGCGGTGGAAGAGGCAGTGATCAAGCGGTGTGCTGATTTCATAGAGCAGCGGGAGACATTTGCTCCATCTCTCGCGAACGAATTGCGTGAGATGCCGCGACTGTTCGGGGCTGCAGATGAAGGAGGAGAATCATGAAACGAGTGATGCCATTGATCGTGATAGTCATGTTCCTGTTGGCAGGATGCGATGTCATTGACCCAGTCGTACCCATCGATGTTACGAACGAAGCACCAATTGTGGGATGCTATTACGTGTACTCCCCGGATCGTCACGGGTTGTACGACCGCGACATCTACGGGACGGGAAGCGACCTGGATGGGGAGATCGTCTACTGGGAGATCGTTGTCAACGGAGAGCGATTCATCAGGTATCCGGATCCAGAGAATCCATCTCAATCGTCCGTGGTGACGTATCACTTCCCGCAAGCTGGCAGGTATCCGTTGGAAGTGACGGCATTCGATGATGACGGTGCTTCGGATCGGATGATTCCGTGGCCAGATGGGAAGATGGAGGTCAGATGAACTGCAGTGATGTGGAGAGGAAGTATGTGATTGTCGATCCATCTAGGAATAGTTGGGGGCGTGCGTGCTTCTGGGCGCCAGACAGAAGGGGGTACACGCTCGATCTGAACAAGGCAGGGCGATACACGGAAGACGAAGCGGTAGAGATCACGGCTAGAGTTGACGACTTCGCGGTATTTGAGCGTGATGCTGAGTTATTCGCTGTCGCAACTGTCCTGCAGGATAAAGCCGTCGGACTCAAGGTTTTCTTCAAAGCCAGCAAGGAGGAGGAACGCCCGATATCTGAAAATGCTGTCGCAATACTGCGAAGTGCACTCATCGAAGGCAGAAGGACACTAGAGGTGTTTGCACAGGGATTGGCATCAGCGGCGTCTATCGATATTAGCGCGAACAGAGTCCTCGGTCCCGAGATGCGTCGAGCACTTCTGACTCTCAGTAAGAACGATTGTGATGCCTATCTAGAGGCATTGGAGTCGCTACGAAACAGCGCGGGCGCTCTCAAAGATCTGTTCGATGAGGTAAGAGGGCATGATAGAGAAGAAGCCGATTCTTGCTAGTCGATGCGTCTCATGCAAAGTTCTTGAGGGCGAACTACACCGCCATGGGTGCCCAGATGAAATCTGCGGCATCTGCGGTGGCCTCAGGCTGTTGTGTGGCCATGAAGGGGCGAAAGGGCGGATTCCCTTCATTAGATACCCGAGAGAGCGCTTCTGCGGTATCTGCGGTGAGCGGCGCCCGAAAGGGTTCCATGTATCAGACAAGGAATGGAGGGCAACTGTGCCGCCGAGCAGGAGACGAGACTATCTTTGCCGGGACTGTTACAATAGGCTCAGGCGGTTGGTGGACAGCAAGACTTGATGTCGAGATGCAGATATGTGTAATCACGAAAACTGAGCATGTGAAGTAAAGGAGGATGAAGATGAGACTTTCCCAGGTTGTCGCAATCGCGGCATAGCATACAATAGATGTGGCGCCCGTCGTCGGAGCATCAAGACAAATCAATCTTGGTTATCGGGCACGGCGGCGGGCTGTCGATGAAGGGGGAAGCAATGCATGAGTGCTTTATTCATTGGGAGCCACAAACAGCAACTGTTGAGATCATCGATGAGGCGAACAAGATCATCCAAGAGATGATGGAGTCTGGGTATCGTCTGACAGTGCGCCAATTGTTCTATCAACTCGTTGCGCGGGACTTGGTTCCGAACACACAGAAGAGCTACAAAAGAATCGCATCCATTGCAAGCAAAGCGAGAATGGCTGGCATGATGGACTGGGATGCGATAGAAGATAGGACGAGATTCTTGCGAAGACTTCCAACATGGGGAAGCCCCTACTCGATGATCGCGGGATGCATCAAGCAGTATCGAGAAGATATATGGGCAGAACAGCGGAAAGCTGTTGAAGTGTGGATCGAGAAAGATGCGCTTGTCGGAGTTATCGAACCGGCTTGCAATCAGTGGAGAGTCCCGGTGTTCTCTTGTCGCGGATATCCATCTCAGACGGCGATATACAGAGCGGTGAAACGGCACAATGACTGGCTTCCGAACGAGGAAGTGGTTGTCCTGTATCTGACAGACCATGACCCGTCCGGTCTTGATATGGTTCGCGATGTGGAAGACCGCATGTGGGAGATGAATGGGAACGCAACGATCGAGCGTATCGCATTGACGAGAAGTCAGATCGATGAGATTGGTGCTCCTCCGAACCCTGCCAAGATCACAGATTCGAGAGCTAGGAAGTACATTAGTCGCCATGGATATTCAAGCTGGGAGCTTGATGCGATTCCTCCGAAGATGCTTTCTGATTTGGTGTCGGATGCTATCGAGAATCATGTCGTTAAAGGGATCTACTACAAATCGGTGGAATGGGAGAAACGTGGGAAACAGAAGCTTGCCGATGCTCGGGATTGGCTTGCACGTGGAGGAAAAGAAGATTAGGATGTTGCGCAAGGATCGAGGGGCCAACAGCCCATCGTAAAGCACACCTCAGTGCGCAAGGAAGAGGCCGTGGGTACTCAATCCCTTGGCCTCTTGTCTTTGCAGGGTCTTTCGGATTACAATAGGAAACCTTCTTCATCGTTACCGCTAGACGAGCGCCGCACATCCGGATGCGCGGCGCTCTCGTCTTTTCAGGGTTGCATCACAACGGAGAATGCACTACAATGCAAGAGGAGGTGATGCTGAATGCTGAAAGCGGTAGACAACCACGATACTATCCATCACGAAGGAGCGGGCGATTCATTGAATCTGCCAGAAGACAGGATTGTCGTAGTGGGTCGTCCCCTCGCATCCCTTTGGTGGCTCC
>CAZDDA010000057.1:0-10278 GCA_964504085.1 uncultured Thermotogae bacterium
TCATCTGACACAGATTACAGACGACGAAGCACTCGATCTTCAACCGGATTGGCAATGAGAGAAACCGCTAGGAAGGCGTGTTGGAACATACCCTTTAGGAACTTGTAGGGTAGAGGTCACCCTCCCCTTGCCCCTCCCATTGAGGGAGGGGGAGCAAATCCGTGAGCAACAACAGCAAGGAAGCCGAACAAATGGACGCTTCTGTTCGCCAAGAGAGGATCGACTGCGGCTAGCTACCTAATAGAGAAGCGAGGAATCCGAAGGCTACGGCACGGGATAGAGCGCTTCGGCGGTCGCGTCGAACGCAATCCGGCCGTAGAAGGTCAGGAGATTCATACTCTCCAGCGCCGCCTTGATCGCTGTGAAGTGGGGCCCGGCGAGGAAGTCCGCCTGATCCTCGGAGATCAGATCCCACAGGCTCTAGGGGGCCTCGCACGCTTCGTCACAGGTTCGATCACTTGTCGGCCAGCAGTCGGGGTCCTCCCCGTCGCACGTTTCCGCGTCGATGGTGTCACAATCACAGGTTGCGTCACCGTATGTGGGACAGTCCCTCGTGTCGGAGCAGTCGAGCGTGATGCAAGGTACGGTCTCGCAGTTGCAGGTGTCGCCGGCCCACGTCTTGCACTCACAGGTGATGTCCAACGTGTCGAATCCGCAATCACACGTTTCAATACAGGTACCGCCGCAGGTCACGTCCAGCGTCTCGCAGGCGTCGCAGGTGTCAAACCACGTAAGTAGCCAGCCGTAGCCTTCAATTACCAGCGGGCAGTCACAGGTCTCTCCTACTGTGTCAACGCATTCCGGGTCATCTGAATAGCAAGTGGCGCCAAATGTCACGCAGTAGCAGGTAGCATCAACAGTTGCCAAATGGAAACACCCATATATGCCACCACACGTCTCGTCTGCGCAGGTACCATCACAGGTCGCTCCCTCCAATGTCTCTACACAATCAGAATCACACGTTTCCCCCGTGCAGGTGTGGTCACAGGTAATCCCCACCGTTGCCAGCCGGAAGTCTCGGTAGAAACAGGCAGGATCACAATAAGTCTCACAATCGGGCTCATCGCATGTACCCGTGCAGTCGCAGGTATCATCCCATGTTTCACAGGAGCAGGTGGTATCGGCCGTCTCACAATCGGCTCCAGCCGCTGTTTCATCGGGCTCGCAGTCGCTGGTCTCCTGCTGACAGTCGGCGGTCTGTTGGCACTGCTCCGTCGGTTTGCCCTGTGCCATCGCCTCGATGGTCCGAAGCGGCGTCAATGCGCGCCGCTCCCTCGATTCAAACAGGGGGCTCCAACCGACCGTTCCCATCTCGCCCCGGCGCTTGGTGACCCAGGTTCCCAGGGAGACGGAAACGAGAACCAGCGCGATGCAGATCGCGAGAATTCCCAGCCTTCTTCGTACCGCTTTCATCGGTGGCTCACCTCCCTTCTGTCCTTTTCCTTCTCATGGCGTTGACGCTGTGCGGAGGGTTTTCTGTCGATCAGGGGCTAGGGCTCCCTGACCCCAAACGGCGTCTTTACGAGCGTGCTGCTGCCGGATGTTCCCACCGCAACAAGCGCCAGCGTTCCCGCACCGACCTGCTCGGTGATGGGCACACGCTGCAACCGATAAGTCCCGGAGTCGACGCTGCCTGTCCACAATAGCTGAGATTCCTCGCCAACTCTGTCTTCGGTGAGGATCACACGCGCCGCCTCGCTGAGGTAGAACGTGATCGTCGCGTCCTGGCCGAGTGTGTAGCTCATCGTGTCTGTCTTGAGAAGAACGGTGAACACTGTCAGGATTCGCACCCAGTGATCCTCCACTTCACCGTCCGCAGCGACGCCGGTGGGAGACAGGAATCCGGCAGAGCTGAAGCGGAACCGGGAGAAGGTTGTTCCCACCGAAGGCACGTTCGGCACGGTAAAGGAGAGGGAATTGAACCCTTTTTTCAACGGTTGCGCAACGAAAATCTGCTCACCGGTCCAGCGGCCGTCGGCGTCGGCATCGAGCCAGGCATCGAGATAGCCTCTGGCCGATGCTTCGACGATGAGAAAGGCCGTGTTACCGGGGTTCAAGGAACTGGTGAACCACACGCCATCCTCGTCGTCTGCTTGGCCCAAGAGATCATCGCCGGACGCAGTGACGCTCGGGTAGCCGTCGTCCTCTCCGTCGACGAGCGCTCCAAGGTAGTGGCTGCCGTCGATCACGTGCCGCGCACCGTCCTGTGCGAGGAGCGTACGATGGTGCGGATCCGGTGCATCGCCGAAATCGAGTTGCCGCCCAGCCACGTCAGTGGCAAACAGCAGCAAGAGACATGCCAACATGCCTGAGAGCACGACCCTTCTCAGTCGTCTGTCGGAAGCCTTCATGTTCGCCTCCCTACCTTCGCTTCAGCCCACCAGAACTCGGCAATCCAATATATCACTCGACGAACGCGTTGTGAAGGCCGGATGCTTTGGGGGGCGTCGGAGTCTCACTGACCCGTTGTCGCTTGCGGCGACAGAGAATCGCCTCCAGCGTCGGCCGGTCGATAGAGCAGCTCTTCGAACAGGGAGTATTCCAGGTCGTAGAGTTCTCGCTGTGTGGGGGAAGGCTGCGTGAAGCTTCCTCCGAGATAGGCGTCGGAGAAGAACGAAGAGTCGGAGACGAGAACAACCACTCCCTCGCCCCTTCGTGCCATCGATACGGACACCGGTGCGGAGACATCAAGCGCGACGTTCTCTACGCCCGCTCCGGCGAGGACGAGTCTTGAGCTGTCCTGTGCCTCGACCTGCAGCGCAAACGGTTCCAGTATGTCTGTAAGCCCCGCGCGACTCCTGTTGGTGCTCTCGATCAGCACGAGCCTGCCGCCTTCTTCAACGTACGTCTTGAGGCCGTCCAAGAAAGCGCTGTCCGGATTGTCTCTGGGGTGGATGATGACGTAGGGACGGCCGGGTTCGAGGCCGGCGTCCTCGGAAGCGTCGAGGAGAACCGGTACCTGGCCGACACGCTGCGTCCACACGAAGAACGTTTCAAAGTAGTAACGCATGTTGGCGGAGCTCCTGGCCGGCGTCGGCGAGATGACGCTGACGGAATGGGGGACGTCGAAATAGACGTAGGGGATGTCGCGAGCGCTTTGGGGAAGAGGATACGCCGCGCGGTGTACGCTCACGCCGATCAGGGAGAACACGGCCCATCCCAACGCCGCGCCGACGATGATCAGGAGCAGATGCGGCACTGCCCTGTTCTTCACCAGCCACCCCCCGGCGAGAAGAAGGCAGCACAGGCTGACCGCTCCGAGAAGCGTCCGAACGGGAAAGCGGGGATTCTGCCGGCCCAAAAAGCCAAGAGAACTCAGGATGAAGCTCGGATACCCGTCCATGTGAAGGGAAAAATTGGAGAAACACGTGCTGTCGGTGTGAATGAGGACCCGCCCAAGCCCGTACGGCACGGCTGCCGCTTGCGTGAACGCACCGTAGGTGGACGTCAACGTATTGCGGTCCGTGGCGAAGAAGTCCTTCGTCGAATAGTCCGCCTGGGTTGTGATGATGGAGGTATCGAGGATCGGTCGCCACGCCCACCACGGAGCGCGGATGGAACAGGACGTGAGAAACTGGAAATGATCGACGTGCTGCATGATCGGGTCGAGCGTGTATCGCGGCGGCGAGTATTGGGTGAAATAGCTCGTCGCCAGGTCATAGGTGGAGTCGTAGTTCAGGCCAAGACCGAATGCTCGAAGCAGGGGATTCAGACTGCTGGTCGACCCGAATACGTTCGTGTGGTCGCCGATAACGAACAGTCCTCCCCCGCGGCGAACGAACTCGGCAATGGCTTCTATTTCATCCTCCGTGTGCGGTCTTGACGGAATCTTGACGATGAGAATGTCGCACGTGTCCAGTGTTTGCTCGGTGATCGGTTCCTGGATTCTGCCGACTTCGTAGTAGTAGGAGAGCCAGTCGTAGAGTGAGTAGTAGTTGTAGGTGGATTGTTTGCCGTACCATTCCTTGTCCATGGTTCGAAGCGTGCTTTCCCAGTCGCCGTGGGCCTCGTCGAACAGAACGACGTCTCCGTTGGCGGCGCCGGGAATGGCGAGGAACAGGTAACATGCCGCCGTCACCGTGCCCACAAACGCGAGCAGCAACACCACAGTACCCCTGCGAACGCCCGGCAGCTCAAACAGGCGCCGGGCACGCTCGAACAGAAGCTCGGGGTGCACATCGACAAACACCCACAGCAACAGGAAGAGAGGCAACAGACTCAAAAACGTGGCTGTGGGGCTCCAGAAGCTTGCCAGGGGAGCTTCGTCTACCACGAGCAAGACAAGGAACAGCCGACGCACCACCAGATACGCTCCGGTGATCAACAAGCCGCGAACAACAGCGCCCCATCTTCTGTCTGAAGTGCTTCCAAGGACGATGAGAACAACGGCCCCCACGCAAGCGACCAACCCGAAGACCAACGCCAGTTGGTCCCAGGTCGGCACGACCGCGGCAAACCCGGTCCTCGACGGAAAGAAAACCTCTTGGCCGATCACGGTGGTGTGGATTCCCATCAGGCGTGGGATCCAGTAGTCAAAGAAGGACAGCGGAAGGGCGAAATGCTTGTCCGAAAGGAGTACCGCAAAAAGACCCACTGCGCCGGCCTGTAGAGTGGAGATGAGGCCCACAACAGCGGTGGCAAACCAAAGGCGCTTGAGTCTTCGCAGCGGAAGCTGCAGACCGAGAACTCCCACGGATAGTGCGATGAGGGATATGCGCATTCCCCACGTGCTGAACGGAAAAACCGCCGCTGCGGCCACCGGCAACGCAACCGTCACAAACCAGGAACTCTTGACGGAAGGATCACTCCTGCCAACGGCGAGGAAGGCAAGCGCAATCGCGCCCAATACGCAAACGGCAGCCGGGACCAACGACGGAGAATGATAAAACGGCGCCAGGAAGATCCAGCTGCAAGCAGCCAGAGCGACGCAGGCCCACCAGGGAAAAGACCGGTTGTTCATGATTCTCCGCCCCCGTCCAGCAATCCGTTCAGGAAATTCACCGTCTGTTCGTTGTAGAACTCGTCGCCCTCCAGCTTCTCCGTGAGGAAGAAAGACTCGTCTGCCACCACAACCAACAACCCCTCTCCGATCGTGCGCTGGGCAACCACCGCGAATTCCTGCTCACCGATCTTCACCGAACAGAGCGACACCCAGTCGGAAGAACCGTACAGTGGCCACGCCGAGGTGAACTGGAGGCCGGGGTCTCCTTCGGGAGTCAGCGCCTGTACCTCTCCCAGCGGAGTGTTCCCTATTTCCAATCCCAAGGCTCCGAGGAAGGCCGAAACGGCTTTGGCGTAGGGCCAGCTCGTGCTGATGATCGCGGTCCCTCCGGTCTCAAGAAACGCCCTCAACGATGCGCTGTCGCTGGCCGAGAAGGGCCGCGTGGGCACGATCGAGATCATCAGGCCTCTCCCTGGTCGAATGGAGGCGGAGAAAGGCTCGTCCGTCACGACCGGCACGTATCCTTGCCGTGAGAGGTTGACGAGCAACCCACCCAAGCCGTCCGGGGCCAAGGTCCTGCGATTGGCGATGTTGTTGTGGCCAAGATCGACGTAGGCAATCTCGCTCTCGGTGAGGGGCGGGCCGGTGATGGCTCCCGCCGTCAGCAGGCTGCCGACAAGGAAACCGGCTACGGTGCAGGCTCCCAACAGGGCGAGAATGTAGACTGAGGTGAGACGGCGGGACAGAAAATAGACCGCCGACCCCAGAAAACACAGTGCGGCGATCGCTGTTGCGACGGGTACCCAGGTGGGTGGGCCGGCAACCATCCACTCGATGAGCGAGAACAGGTAGCCATGAGAGAAGGACATCCCCGTATTCTGGAATGCCTGGGTATCACCGAACACGGCTACCTTCCCTTTCCCAAAATGGCACGCTGCCGCGAGCACGATCTCTCCGTACGATTCGCCCCGATCGTAGGAAAGGTTGCCGAGCAGAGCGCGCTTTGTGTTCTCTCGATCCCCGGGGTCGGAAAAGGCCCTGCTGCCGACCAGAAGAGGGGATGCAGCGAGTCGTGGCCGCACCCACAACGAGGCCCCGATGCTCACCGGAACATCGCCCGGATCATAGCGCAGGCGCAGCGGGTGGTTTACCTGCAGAGCGCCCTGCCATCCCGTTTGGGCGGGTACGGCCGAATCAAACCGCAATCCGGCGCCGAATGGGTCGAGTAGACCGTTCAGCACCCGCATGATCCCTCCGACGTCCGTGTGGTCTCCCATCGCCAGCAATCCGTTGCCATCGGCGACGAAGCGGCTCAGGAGTCGCTTCTCCGCCTCAGAGAAATCGTCCCCTGGATTGATGATGATGACCACGTCCCTATCCTGGAGCTCCGCGTCGGATAGCTTGCTCGATATCTCCGTCTCGTGGCCGTATGCCCTGAGGTGCTGCGGCAGCAACCCGAAGGAGGCCCCGCTGAACGCGGCGCCCGGCGGCTTGTCCGAAGGGGTGCTCCAGCTGGCGAGCATGCCGTGATCCAACAGCAGGATTCGTACCGGAGGTTCGCTGGGTTCGCGGAACCACAGAGACGGCAGCCCGGCGATGAATAGGGCTCCTACCAAGGCGCCGATTGTCGCGATGAGTGCACCGACACGTCGAGCTTTCCTTGAAGCGGGCCGTGTGTACCCGTGGGCGGAAGTCGGCAACATCAGGTACCACTGCAACAGCAACGCTGCGATGCCGATGTAGGCCGCCTTGCCCACTGCGCGCGCAAGCTCCGTGGTGGCGAATCCCTGAGAAGCGGCGTGATGGATGAACAGCAGTGCCAACGAGGCAATCACCCAGCACATCGAAGAAGGCTTCTTCGAGCGAAAGCCGTCGGCGAGGATGAAACACCCGAGAATGAGAAGGACAACCAGACCGCTGGCAGAGGCCCCCAGGCTTGCCCCACCCGCGGCGCCATTGAAAAACGATGTGAAGCGAACGGAGAACGCGTTCAGGAACAGCCACAGGCTCGGAATCAGCGAAAGGATCGCCAACAGAATCCCGGCCAGAAATGACCCCTTGGCGACCCGAAATACACGCTGGCGGTCGTCGCTTGCTGCCGGCGACCAAAGAACAAGACCGCACATCCACACCGCGTAGCACAGCACTCGCAGGTAGGGCCAGGGCGCGGCGAACAGGCCGGCCAACGCCCCTCCCAGGATGGCAATCTTGAAAAGCCAGTCCTTGAATCCGGTTCCACGATGCTCCCGGCAGAGGTGGTACGCCGTGAACGCCACGGCAATGGCCAGCGCCGCGAGGTGTCCGGCAGCGGAGGAGATGCCGCCAAGCTGCCCGGAGAGAAGAAACAGTCCCACGATGAGCAGCCAGAAATAGGCGAACGAGGAAGCCCTGGATAGGATCCGTTGCAGGGCGGACCTGACTGCTCCAATGCGTCGCCGCATCGGGATCAAAACCGCAGCCCGCAAGTGACCGCGTGCGTCGAAGAAACGCAATCAGTCACCCTTCACGCTGTACCGGGCCATCGATCAGGGGTGCGCAACGTCAAACGGTGTGCTCACCATCGTGGTGCTGTCGGCAGGCGATGTCGCCAAGAGCGCCACGGTTCCCCGCCCGATACGTCCGGTAATCGGGACCTGCAGCAACCGATGTGTTCCCGCGTTCACAGAGCCCGACCACAGAACCTGCGGCCTCTCGTCGGGTCGATCCTCGACGAGCCTCACTTCCGCGGCCTCGTTGACGTAGAACGTAACGGTTGCGTTCTCCCCCAGCGCGTATTCCTTTTTGTCCGTCTTGATCGCCGCGCCGAAGGCTTCGGTGATCGGCAGGTAGTGATCCTCTACCTCTCCATCGGAGGCGAGGCCTGTGTAGGACAGGTACCCCCACGAGCTGAACCGGAAGCGAGAGAAGGCCGGACCCTCGACTGCAGTCCGCGGCGCCTTGAACGACAGGACATTGAACCCCTCGTGCAGCGGTTGGCCGACGAAGATCTGCTCTCCTGCCCCGCCCCAGTCGCCGTCGTTGTTGCTGTCGACCCACGCGTCCAGATACCCCCCCTCGGTGGACGCCTCGACAATGAGAGAGACGTCTCTTCCCGGAAGCAGGGACGTTGTGAACCACACACCGTCCTCATCGTCTCTGCGGTCGGGGATGTCATCACCGGTGGCGGCAGGATTCGGCTGGCCGTCGGGTTCTTCATCAATGCGCAGTCCCAGATAGTATTCTTCATCGACGATGTGTCGGGCCCCATCGTCCGACAAACGGGTGTGGCGGTTTGGGTCCGGTGCATCGCCGAAATCCATCACCACCTCGGGTCGCTCGGGGCAATCCAGAGTCCCCTCGCAGTCCCACGTGTCGGGACAGTCGAGGGTTACGTCCGCACAGTCGGGGTCGTCCCAAGCGCACGTATCATCCATGGTGTCCCCCGGACAGGTGGGATCATCGGCGTCACACGTGAAGTCCATCGTGTCGACGCAGAAGGAAAACGTGCTACAGAAGAAGAACGTGTCGCCGCAGAAGGGGAGATCGCGATCGCAGGTGAAGTCGCACGTGTCATCGCAGGTCGGCAGGGCGCGATCGCAGGTAGCGTCGCAGGTCGGCAGAGCGCGATCGCAGGTGTCGTCGCAGGTCGGCAGGGCGCGATCACAGGTAGCGTCGCAGGTCGGCAGGGCGCGATCACAGGTAGCGTCGCAGGTCGGCAGAGCGCGATCGCAGGTAGCGTCGCAGGTCGGCAGAGTCCGATCACAGGTGTCGTCGCAGGTCGGCAGAGTCCGATCGCAGGTGTCGTCGCAGGTCGGCAGAGCGCGATCGCAGGTGTCGTCGCAGGTGCTTCCGGTACAGGTGGTGTCGTACGTACAGCCGGGAGCACCCGTGACACAGGTGTTATCGCACGTCTCGCCCTGGCAGGTGGTGACTACCGTCCCACAGTCGCAGGTATCGTCCCACGTGTCCTCGCAGGGGAACGCATCGCAGGTCTCACCCGAGCAGGTGTCATCAGTTGTCTCACCGCAGTCAGGGTCAGCCACGGTGTCTGGACAGTCACAGGTATCAGCAACCGTCTCGGCGCAATTGGGATCCCAGTCGTAACAGGTGAGATCGCACGTCTCGCGTCCCTCACATGTGGAATCACACGTCTCCCCCGAGCAGGTGGGAGTCGTCGAGTCACAGGTGCCGGCCGCGGCAAAGGTGGACCCCTCGCAGTTGGGGCCCCCGTCGCACGTATCGTCGCACGTCACAAGGCCCGCACATGTGTCGCACGTGGGATAGCCCGAGTTGCAGGTGGCGGCATCGGATGTCGGCTCGGCACAATTGGGATCGGTCTCATAGCAGGTCGCTTCGTACGTTGAACAGCCGGCGATGGCGAACGTGTCCTCGTCGCAGGCCTCATCCCACGAATCGCAGCCACAGGTGAGATCGACCGTGTCACAATCAGCCCCGGCGACTGTTTCTTCTGCACAGTCTTCGGTGTCCGCACAGTCGCTGCTCTCACATCGCTCGGTCGGTTTTCCCTGCGCCATCGCCTCGATCGTTTTGAGCGGCGTCAACGCCCGCTGCTCCCTCGACTCAAACAGCGGACTCCAGCCGACGGTCTGCATTTCGCCCTGGCGCTTGACAACCCACGTTCCCAGGGATACCGACAGACATACCAGGATCACGGCAACTGTGAGAATCCCCACTCTTCGCTTCATCGCTTTCACGGCTCAGCTCACCTCCTTGACTTCCACACCATACACCCTACGGCTCGATCAAGACAAATCAATCTACAGTATTCGGCGTCTTGTGCCAAACCGCAATCACGAAAATCCCGTTATGAATGGCCTCGGGAAGGACCTCTCAAGCTGCCAGACCACGCACCCTATCTGAGCCACGCTGTTGCGTTTAACTGGCAGCCGAACCCGGCGGCTCTCTTCCGCCGGTGGCGAGCGTCATGAGAAAACCGTTCAAGCAAGTCCGCAGGCGAACTTCAGCTCATCCACGTAGCGGCAGGGGACTTTCACTTTCCCCAGTGTCTCCCTGTCCGAAGCACGACCGTGATCATCCGAGCCGCCGGTGAGGAGGAAGCCGTGCTTCTCGGCCAAGGAGGCCAGCTCCGCCTGCGAAATGCAGAGATCTCTCGCAGCAGGTTCATACGGGTAAAACACCTCTATGCCGTCCACTCCTGCAGTTCGGGCCGTGTGTAGAAACCCATTCCATTCCTCAACGTGCATAAAACAGGGATGCGCAATCGCGGTGATGCCGCCGGCATCGTGTACGGTTTGAATCACCTTGCGATAATCAGGTTTTTCAAGCGGAACATAGCACGCCCTCCCCTTGGCAATGAATCGATTGAACGCCTCGCG
>CAZDDA010000058.1:0-10275 GCA_964504085.1 uncultured Thermotogae bacterium
CTCTCATCGATTCCTTTCCTTTTGTCCTTGCGCTATACGCGCACAGTATTCAATCAGCAAGGCCGGCAAATCCAGCTTAACAGTTCCCATCAAGGCCTTGAACTCCATCGCGCAATTTACCTCGTGCACGGTGAGCCCGTCCTTTGTTTCCATCAGATCCACCGCGATGGCATCGCCGCCCACTGCTTGGCAGGCGCGAACGCACAGATCGTCCAGATCGGGAGTGATTGGGCAGGCTGAGGTCTTTCCACCCAGTGCTGCGTTGGTGAGCCAATGGGCAGCACTGCGATACGTCGCGCAGACCGTTTCCCCACCGATGACGAATGCACGGATGTCTCGCCCCGGTTTGTTCACATACTCCTGCAAATAGAAGATGCCGTGGTAATAGGAACTCAAATGCGACTTGTGCTCCAGGATAGCCTCGGCTGCGGTTCGATTCTCAATTCTTGCCATCAGCCGGCCCCACGAACCATCCACGGGCTTAAGCACCACTGGGTACCCCAAAGCCTCAATGGCGTTCAGGGCGCTTTCCCGGGTGAAGGCAACCTTGATCCGCGGGGTCGGTACTCCTGCTTTCCACAGGCAGTTCGAGGTCAATACCTTGTCACCCCCGATGCGTGCGGCAGCGAAGCTGTTGATGGTTCTGATCCCGTTTCGCTCAAGTATGTTGAGGACGTGTAGCGCACGGGATTGGGAGATCTCCCGGTCCAGAGCTACATCTACCTCAGGAAGAGCATCGAGGTCCAGCACTAGCCTATTGGTGTTGAGGAGCACGAGTTCAACGTCTTCGCGACGTTGTACTGCCAGAATGAGCAGTTTTTCCTCGTGCCGTATCCGGGAAAAGATCAACCCCAGCCTCAGCTTTCTCATGGGTTCCGTATGGAGGAGTAGGCAGGAGAAAGAGGACCTCCTCTTTTCCGTTCGCCCTATTCTCCCCAATCCTCCTCTTCCTGAGGGGCCAGCTCGATTGTGATAGGATCGACCGAAACCACCTCCAGTTCGATTCCACACGAGGGGCAGTCGATTATTTCGTGTGCAATCACATCTGGCCCCAACTCTAACGTGCTTCCGCATTCTGGACATGCTGACATTTAGACCTCCTTCATTGCCTCTGAGTGAACTTGACCGTCGTCCGTCCGGAGAAGCATCCTTGCCAGCTTTATCTGCGCACGAACCGCATCTGGCGCCGTGCCTCCTGTTGTATTCCGGGCTTGCACCGAATGCTCAAAATCAAAGAGCGCATGGACATCCTCGCCAAAGGCAGGGTGAATGGCCTGATAGTCGGGTAAACGGAGGTTCCGTAGAGATACACCTAGCTTTTCTGCCCGTTGGACCAATTGCCCCACCAGTTGATGGCACTCGCGGAACGGCACTCCCTTTGTTACGAGATAATCGGCTAGATCGGTGGCAAGCAACATGTCATCACGAGCAATGGCCATGTGGGCTGCGTTTACCTTCAGGGTACGGATCACTCCTGCGGCGATGGGAAGCTCTAGCTTCAACGTATCGATCACATCGAACAGGGCCTCCTTGTCCTCCTGTAAGTCCTTGTTGTAACCCGATGGCAGTCCTTTCAGGGTGCAGAGGAGCCCGACGAGATGGCCGACGACCCGTCCGCTCTTTGCCCGGATGAGCTCTAAAGAATCGGGGTTTCTCTTCTGTGGCATGAGGCTTGACCCTGTACAATATGCCTGTGCCAGTTCTACAAAGCCGAACTCGTGGCTTGCCCAAATGATCAGGGTCTCCGCAAGACTGCTTAAGTGAATCTGAACCAAAGCTGCCCAAGACAGGAATTCAACGCAGTAGTCGCGGTTTTCGACCGCATCCAGACTGTTCTGAGAAATTGCATGAAATCCCAATTCGGAAGCGAGGGCCTGACGATCAATATTGAACGGATTGCCAGCCAGTGCACCCGCTCCCAACGGGCAGATTCCCATGCGCTGAGCCACCTCATCCAGTCGCTCACGGTCGCGCTCGAACTTCCAAAAGAAGGCCATCAGCCAATGGCTGAATAGTAGTGGTTGCGCCGGTTGCAGATGGGTGTAGCCGGGCATGATGATCTTCAGGTGCCCCTCGGCCTTCTCGACGATGAGTTTCTGTAATTGAATCACGGCTTGTCGTAGGGTGGTTGTCTCTCTCAACAGGTAGAGCCGCAGATCCGTTGCCACCTGGTCATTGCGAGAACGGCCAGAGTGGAGCTTTCCCGCGACCGGTCCTACCAACTCTTCCAGTCGCCGCTCGACAGCAGTGTGGATGTCCTCGTCATCTACCTGAATAGCGAAGGACTCGGCCTCAAACTCTGCGCGTACTTGTTCTAGCCCCGTGACCAGTTGTTGGTACTCCTCGGCGGTAATCAGTTTCGCTTGGGCTAATGTCTTTGCATAGACGATGCTTCCGTGGATGTCGACAGCGGACAGCCGCTGATCGAAGGCGATGGAATCGCTGAATTGTCGCATCAACGCGTCGGTCGTTTCGCTGAAACGTCCACCCCAGAGCGTCATGGTTCACCTTCCTTGACTAACACAGCCTTCTCCAGTCAGTCCCGCTTGAACGCGGAAAAATCCGGTGCCGTCAGGGACGCCAGGCTTCCGTTTTCCATGTCGATCAGCGCCTTGACCTTCAATGGCAGGCCAAAGAGGTTAATGAAGCCTGCCGCATCGCTCTGGTCGTACACGTCGTCCTTTCCAAAGGTGGCAAAGTCCTCCCGATAAAGACTGAATGGAGACTTTCGTCCCACCACCGAACAACTTCCCTTGTACAGCTTGACCCGAACCGATCCGGTCACCCGCTCCTGGGTCTTGGCCACGAAGGCGTCCAGGGCCTCGCGAAGTGGAGTAAACCACAGGCCATAGTAGACCAGTTCGGCATAACGCTGCCCGATGAGCTGCTTGTAGTGCAGGGTCTCTCGATCAAGGCATATGCTTTCCAGACCTTGGTGAGCGGTGTAGAGGACCGTGCCGCCGGGAGTCTCATAAACTCCTCGCGATTTCATACCCACCAACCTGTTTTCCACCAGGTCAGCACGACCGACTCCGTGGGCGCCGGCCATTTCGTTTAATTGTGTGAGAAGTTCCACCGCCCCCAATGCAGTCCCGCCGATTCCCACCGGGACACCCTGTTCAAAATCGATCGTCACGTAAAGAGGTTCATCGGGAGCAGCCTCAGATGAAACCGTGAGGCAGAACATCTCCTCTTCCGGCTCGCTCCAAGGGTCCTCGAGGATCCCCCCTTCGTGGCTTAAGTGCCAGATGTTGCGATCGCGGCTGTAAACGGACTTTTCCGGAGCTGCGATGGGAACATTGTGTGCTTCTGCGTAGGCCAGTGCGTCCTCGCGGGAGCGGATTGTCCATTCCCGCCACGGGGCGATCAGCAGCAGTTTAGGATTCAAAGCCTTGACTCCGAGTTCTAAACGGACTTGATCGTTTCCTTTGCCGGTGCACCCGTGTGCCACGGCGGTGGCTCCTACTTCCTGGGCCGTTTCGACCAAGTATTTTGCGATCAGGGGGCGGGCAAAGGAGGTGCCCAAGAGATAAAGACTTTCGTAGATCGCTCCGGCCCGCATGGTGGGAAACGCGTATTGGGTTAGAAACTCCTCACGCAGGTCTGCGATCACAGCTTTGCTCGCACCGCTTGCGAGTGCTTTTTCTTCCAATCCGACTAACTCATCCTCACCCTGTCCAAGGTCTGCGGTGAAGGTGATTACCTCACAGTCGTAGTTCTCTTTCAGCCAGGGCACGATCACCGAGGTATCCAGCCCACCGGAATACGCCAACACAACTTTTCCGCTTATTCTCGTCATCTTCTTCTCCTTGCTTCATCGTTTAGAAAACTGCTTCTCCTGCTACGCGGTAAGGCAACACACTACAAAACGTTAAATGGGCAGTCTTAGAAAAAAATGTGGCCGGGTAGCGATCCCGACTGTAGTGGCACTTAGAAATTGAGAAGAAAAGGCGACATACAGCCCGGGTGACTACCCGGCCGTACGTCTACGGACAAAAGCGCTGTGACAGCTGCAGGTCATGGCAACAGGACTATAACAGGCTTTTCAGCAGATGTCAAGCGAGGGAATGATTTCCCCTAGTGTGAGCTGCTCGATAGTGCTCATCTCATTATGAAGAAGCCACTGCCTCACGTGATTGGCTAGAATAGGGGTATCCGCCTGACTGGAGAGACTGCATGGATCTTGAGGAGCTTCGTCAACACTTGCTGGGCAAGCTCGGAGCAGTGGAGGATCGGCCGTTTGTCCCCGAACTCCCGGTTTGCAGGGTGATGGGGAAGATGTTTGCCCTGCTTTGGGCGCAGGATGTTCCGCCGCGGCTCAACCTGAAATGCGATCCCTTCCACGCGGAGCTCCTCCGCGAAACATTTGCTGCAGTGACATCGGGATACCACATGAGCAAGCGCCACTGGAACACTATCACCCTTGACGGCAGTGTGCCAGATGATGTCCTCAAGGACATGATTGACGAATCCTACGACCTCGTCGTTTGCGGCCTTACCCGCGCTGCGCAGGCGAAGCTGGACGCGCGGGCGTGAATTATCACCTTTGTTGCTGTAACTGCCGTCGAATCCTCAAGATCGCTTAACATTTGCCCTGGATTGCAGATCGGCTTCAGCCATTCTCGGCGCTCTCAGCCTACGCTTTCTTCATTTCTCAAGACGCAGGATGAAACTGAAGGTGTCGGGAATTCCGGGGACTCGTGCTGAGTGCTGCGCTTCCATTCAGACAGCTCGCGCAATCTGCGGATTTGCTCGATTTCGTACGGTGAACCGTCACTGGAAAGCACTTCTACATTATCTCCTTCGTGCTCTAAGTAGTGCAGGACTTCATCCAGCTTCTCGTACCGGAAGCCGAGGACGGCCTCGTCGGTCAGTCCGGGAAGCATATCGGGAGAGGGTGCCTGCTGGATGATCGTTGCGGGGATGTCAAGGTAGCGTGCCAGCTCGTACACCTGTGTCTTGTACAGTCCCAACAGAGGCTCGATCGGAAGGTCGTCGACCCCGTCCCTAACGAACCAACCGACGAGCCACTCCGTCCTGTTCGCAGCGCCCACAACGAGGAGGTTCCTCTTGATGGCGTAGTCCTCTAGTAGTCTCCGCCTGGTGACATGCTTGACACTGAAGCTGCTTTCAACAGAGTTGGCAAGCGCGCTGTAGATCCCGCGGGCCAGCCTACCTTTGAGAGGCTCACCGCGCCGGAGAACGAGGTTGAACGGATTCTCTTTGCCCAGAAATCGATAGACGTGCCACCCACTCCGAACTACGCCTCTAGCCAAGCAGGGAAAGCGATGGCCCAACCGCATCATGGAGGAAGCATAGGCGCCCTGTTCCTTCAGGATGGGAGTAATGGCTCTGGCCTCGAAATGAATCCCCAGCTGTTTTGCCAGGTCTCTTGCCGAGCCAAGAGATCTTGGATTGCTGTCCCTGTCGTGAAGATGGAGCGAATGAACGGCCAATGCCCCGACGGCGCGGACGGCAAGTGTCGCTAGCACGGCGGAATCCACACCACCGCTTAGTCCGAGGGCAACGCCGTCGGCTTGGGTCTCCTGAACCTTGTGTCTCAGGAAGTCAATGACGATTGTTGAGACCTGTTGGGGATTGATGCTCATCGTTTTCTACTCCGCATTTCTGAAATCCCGGCTGCGGTGATGCGCAGAGGTGGTGGGGCCTCCAGACTCCCGCCACGATAGCAAAAGGATCGCGTTGCCGATTGGAGATGGCGGTACGGAGTCCTTTGCCAGCATCTACTGGAATCTCACAACGTAGCGGCATACAGGACCGCCTTGGCCAATGGACTGTGCGAGTTCTACGATCACTGACCCGCCCAAGATCACCTCAAAGAGCGCTTTGACATAACCTTGCGAGCAATCACAGAACGCCGGCGACAACGTGACCAGGCCTTTTCTGACCGGGGGACAACCGCAGCTTTCGCACACTGCGTGGATTGAGTCGTCTTCTCTCACCCACTTGCCACACCAGGGGATCTCTTGATTGGCCCGCTCCAATCGTTCATCGATTTCCGTCGCGCTTTTCGCGATGAACTGGGCGAGCTTGATGAACCCGTAGTGGACCGCGCATACACGTCTGCACGATTCGAGCAGCCGTTTCATCGTTGTTCTGTCGAGCTCGTTTTCCGTGCTGGAAAGCAGCAATGCCACCCATGCACGCAGGAATTCAACGCATGAGCCTTCATCAGTCATGAACGCATCGCCATCACCACTTGGCAAGAGAGGCCTACCTCGGGCCCGGAGCCGCGGACGGTCACTTTGCTGGTACTATAGTGCGCGTGCCGGGGTTCTGCCACCTCGGAAGCATCGGGGAGTCTGCCTCGTCAAGCGCAATCACGTTGTTGATTATCTGTAACTGCTCATTGGGGAAGACGTGGCGAACGACCACGACAAGCAGTATTCTGAGAGATAGATTGTCTTGCGAGCAAAGGCGGTCGTAGCAACTGCGATTCCTGTGCACGTTGGATCGGCGGCTTACAAGAGCATCACACAGAGGCGACTATGCAGTTTCAATGGACAGCGGGTAGCAGCATTTTGCTAGGGTCGGCGGCCATCTCCCTGATCATTGCTGGAATGGCCTGGCGACGGCGCACGGCGCCAGGGGGGGCTACCCTTGCATGGCTCATGCTGGCGGTTGTCGAATGGTCCGTGGTCGTCGCGCTGGAACAGGCGGCTGTGGGTCAGCCAGCCAAGATCCTGTGGTCGAAGCTGGAATACGTCGGTATGAACAGCGCTATAGCTCTTCTTCTCATCTTCGCACTGCGCTACACGCGCCGCGACAGATGGTTGACGCGCCCCGGAGTTGTGCTGATGTGGGTGATCCCGGTACTGAACGTGATTATGGCCGTGACGAACGCATGGCACGGTCTGGTTTGGACCGGCTTTTCGCCAAGTCCAGCCGGCAACAATCTCCTGGTCTATCACCACGGAGCATGGTTCTTCATCATGGTGGCCTCTGCGTACACTTATTTGTTCACCGCAGGCGTGTTGCTTATCAGGAAAGCCTTCCGCTCCTCTGTTCTGAGTCGGCGGCAGGCAGGTTCCGTGCTGCTGGCAATGGTTGCGCCGTGGGCCGCGAATATCATCTACGTATTTGAGCTTTCTCCCCTTCCGGGGCTGAATATGACGCCGATGGGGTTCACGGTCAGCGGATTGATCCTCGTATGGAGCATCGTCGGTTTGCGGTTGTTCGATCTCGTACCTATTGCCCGCGATACCCTGGTTGAACACATGAGTGACGGCGTGCTTGTTCTTGACGCACAGAACAGGATTGTCGATACGAACGAGGCTGTACGGCAGTTTGTCGGAGCAAGCGCAGCGAACATCGGGCAATCTGCAGATGTGGTCCTATCGAAATGGCCGGATATTCTCAGAATGTGTCACGATAATGCGGCCTGTCATGTAGAGACTCTATTGGATCAGGAGGCACCCTGCTTTGTGGACGTGCGGATCTCCCCCCTACAGGATCGGAGTGGATACCTCACTGGAAGGCTGATCATTTTTCGGGATATCACGAAGCGATACCAGGCAGAAACCAGGCTGCAACAGGCCAATCGACGCCTCAAGGAACAGTTGACAGAAATCGAGGTTCTACAGGCCAAGCTTCGCGAACAGGCGATTCGGGATACGCTCACCGGACTGCTGAACCGCCGCTATTTGGAAGAGACACTGCCGAGGGAACTGGCGAAGGCAGCGCGGGAGAGACACTCGGTCGCGGTAATCATGCTCGACATCGATCACTTCAAGGAGATCAATGACTCATTCGGGCACAAGGCCGGTGATCTCGTGTTACAGGCTCTGGGAAGGCTCCTGCGCACGCACACTCGGGGCGGAGACATCGCGTCTCGGTACGGTGGTGAGGAGTTTGTTTTGGTTCTGCCGGGTTTGGCCATCGAGGCCGCCTACCAGCGCGCGGAACAGCTTCGCACGGCTTTTGAGGAGCTTCGGTTGAAATGGGTGGGTTCAATGCTGTCCGCCACGATCTCGGCAGGGATTGCTACCTACCCCGGCCACGGCAAGACAGAAGAGGAACTACTGCGTGTGGCAGATCAAGCGATGTATGCTGCCAAGGCCGCGGGGCGCAACTGCGTGAGAGTTGCACAATGACCGCCTCGTTCTTGGCGGACAGAGGCTAGGTAGGCAAAAGGGAACGTCAAAGGGAACAACCAGTGAATACGGACTACGATCCGCTGGCATCCGTCCAGGCTGCCGGGCCGCCGGGAGCGATCTCGTTCATCTATGGGTTGCCGGATCCCGACACGTTTCCTGTGAAGGAGCTGAGCGCGGCGTTCGATGAAGTGCTGCAAGAGAAGCCGGCTTTGGCGCTGCAGTACGGGCCTGAGCAGGGCTACGGTCCGTTGATCGACTATCTCCAAGAGAAGATCGACCGCGACGAGGGCCTGGGGCTTACGCGGGCAACCCTCATCATCACCGGTGGTGCGTCGCAGGCCATCGATCACATCTGCACCCTGTTCACCCAATCCGGGGACATCGTGCTGACCGAAACCCCGAGCTATTCCGAGACGATGCAACTGTTCCGCGATCACGGCTTGCGGCCGCTGCAGATTCCAACCGATGAAGGAGGCCTGCAGGTCGAAGCGCTGCGTGAGCGATTGGAGCACCTGATTCAGTGTGGCGAGCACCCGCGGATGCTGTACGTGATTCCCTGTTATCAGAACCCCACTGGAATCACGTTGGCCGCCGACCGCCGCAAAGCGGTGCTGGAGCTGGCCGATCGATATGGCTTGTTGGTGGTGGAAGATGATGTATACCGCGATCTTGCATTCGATAGGCCACCGCCACCGTCTCTCTACGCACTGGATGAGCACTCGCGTGTGTTGCGCGTGGGAAGCTTCTCCAAACTCCTTTCCCCTGCCTTGCGGTTGGGGTGGACGATGGGACCAGAAGAGCTGATCGAACGGATGATTGGGAGTGGCCTTCGCTGCATGGGCGGCGGCGCCAACCCGCTGACGGCGAATGCGGTTGCGACCTACTGTCAGCAAGGGCTGTTGGAACCGCACATCGAGCATCTTCGCAGGGTTTACAGAGCACGCCGCGACAGCATGCTTGAGGCCTTGGAGGTACACATGCCGGAAACCGTTTGCTGGACCCCACCGAAGGGCGGCTTCTTTGTTTGGCTCTCCCTGCCACCACCGTTTCGCGCCATTGAGGTCGTGAAGTGGGCCCGGCAAGCCGGTGTGTTGGCCCTTGCCGGCGATCCGTTCTTCGCCGAAGAGCCGACCGGCCAGTTTTTGCGCCTTGCCTTTAGCTACGTGATGTCCGCGAAGATCGCCGAGGGAATTGAGGCGTTGGGCAAAGTGTTAGTCACTGGGTGCTAGCGTCTCGTGTTGGATCGCTGGATCAGGATCCAAGGATCTTCCGGCAATCGAAACCTCTCACATGAACCGCTCGAATCGGTCTTGTTTGGCTTTGCAGATGGGGCACACGGCAGGTGGCTGTTCGCGAGCGCACAGGTAGCCGCAGACGCGGCAGCGCCAAACTGGCAGAGCCGGTTTCTTTGTCATGGATATCTCTTTGAGCGGAGAGCGTGATGTCCGATCCTGAGGGCGCTGCCCCTCAGGGGGACGGCGCTCGGGGATCGGCTGCGGTTCGCGCTCACCTCGTGCAATCTCCTCGGAGACGTACAGACAGCAGTAGCAGCTGCCCCAGTCGAGCAAATCGGAGTCGCGATAGTCGCACGGACAGATGATGTCGGAGTCCTTCTCTTTGTTGCCTAACGCTAGGCGGCACGGACAGGCCCAGTAGCCGTAACGGCGCGCGTTGACAAGCAAGCCCTCCACGAGCTCGCGAGTGAATTCCCTGTCTGGGTTCAAGTGATAACCGGACGCTTCGGCCTCACGATCGAGCCGCTCGTACAGTGCATCGATCTTCTCTATGAGGATTGATGTGTCATTGCTCATAGATCCAACGCCTTCTTGATCTCGTCCGGTTTGAATCCGACGATGCAGCGCTCACCGTCAATGACAATGGTGGGGAAGGATTCCTTGGGGTTGAAGTGGCACATCTGCGCCTTCGCGGCCTCCTTCTCCTCGTCTTCCAACAGGTCGACGTAGACAAACTCAAACGCCACGTCGTGTTCCTCGAGGAACTCTCGCGTGCGCTTGCACCACACGCAGGTGGACAGACCATAGAACATCACGCGGCGTGTGTTGTGAGTCCCAGCGACCTTGCCTCGTTTTTCGGGCATTGCTGCCTCCTTGGTAGCGCGTTACGTCCAGATCGTCCCCTGGCTCGTGTCTTTGAGCGT
>CAZDDA010000059.1:0-10095 GCA_964504085.1 uncultured Thermotogae bacterium
CGAAGTGGCCCCGGCAGCAGAGTTTTTCCAGGTCCCCCTCCATCCCTACAGCCAAATGCTTCTCTCTTCAATACCGGTAGTATCAGATGAAGATGAAAAGTTGAAACCAAAAAAGATCCGAGTAGTCGGAGAGATTCCAAGCCCGGTGGATCTCCCTTCTGGGTGCAGCTTCCATCCACGTTGCCCCAAGAAAAAGAATGTCTGTCCCCAGATTGATCCCGAGATGGCAGAGGTTGAAGAAGGTCACTTTGTCAGGTGCCATCTCTATTCACAAGCTGGATAGCAGCAGCGAGGGAACGGATATGGCAAATCGTGTCTTATGGATTAATCCGGTTGGATTTAACGATTTTGATAAGCCAATCAAAGAAGTGCTTGAGCAGGCAAAGCGTCCGAATACAACAGTCGATGTTGTATCCCTGAAGAAGGGACCCTTGCGTCTTGAATACCATTACTATGAGGCATTAGTTCTGACCGATATTTTGCATCAGATAAAGCGAGCGGAATGTGACGGATATGATGCGGCGGTGATCGGTTGCTTCTATGATCCGGGCTTACGCGAGGCGCGGGAGATTACTGAAAAGTTAGTCGTCACCGCGCCGGCTGAGGCCTGCCTGCACATCGCAGCAAGCTTGGGACATAGATTCTCCATCATCGTTGCCGAGAAGAAGTGCGTTCCTAAGTTGCATGAGAATGCGGTGAACTATGGTTCTGAGGACCGCTTAGCCTCATTCAAATCTATAGATATGAGAGTTCACGACTTCCAGGAAAACCAGACTGAGACAGCAAACAGAATAAAGGCAGCGGCTGAGGAGGCCATTGAGAACGACTTGGCCGAGGTGATTGTCTTGGGATGCACCATTCAATTTGGCTTCTTCAAGGAACTCCAGAGACAAATTGGGGTGCCGATAATCGATGCGGTACTGGGGCCTTTCAAGTACGCCGAATTCTTGATCGAGCTCAAACAACGATTCAACTGGGGGCACAGCAAAGCGTATGGCTACGAAAGCCCGCCTAAGGAAGAGATTTTAGACTGGAAATTGGAGAGCCAATACGGGATTCTTGGCCTTTGGGAGGAAAAACGCGGTGAGGTTTAGGACAGGACAAGAGCTGGATTTAAGGGTGGAAAATGGGTCCGGCCCCTTATGCATGGAAGATTTACAGAGAGATGTGCCTGGGCACATCTGAGAGCAGAGAAGAGAGCGTCGCCTATACGCTGAAACTAGGAGTAAAAGGAGGTTTGCAACATGTTCTTGTATGACTACGAGTTAGGTAAAGCCGCGGATGTGTTGACTCGAGAATTGTTCAAGCTCAAGCCCGGGGAGACGTTTGTCATAACGGCAGATACCGAGAGTGATCCTGATGTGGTCGATGCAACTGCGCGTGCTGCTTTTACGATCGGCGCCAAGCCAATGGTAATCTGGACAGCCTCTCCTCTCGGAGTAGGAAAGGCTGCGGATCCAATGTTGCCAGGAGAGGCACTGGGTGCCGCACTGAAGAACGCAGATGCATGGGTCGAGTACAACAACAAGTGGATCTTCTACTCTACCACCTACGACAATGTCATGAGGGAAAACAAGAACCTTCGACACCTTTGTTTGGTTGGGACGAACAAGGATTTGATGGTTCGGTGCATTGGTCGCGTGAACTATCTTGTTCTGGGGGAGTTTTTGGAAGCCCTTCGCAAAATGACGATGGACGCAAAGCATATCCGGTTTACGACACCTGCTGGCGAGGATCTCGAATTTGACAACTCTTCGGACCCGAATCACCTCTATACCCTTGCGAAGGGCTACGTCGACGTGCCGGGTTCGCACATGATGTCGGGGCAGATCTCTTGGACCCCGGATTTGGATTCCATAAAGGGGGTTCTCGTTTTTGATGGTTCGCTCGTGCCCCCATGTGGCTTACTCCAGGAGCCAATTCGCTTGACGATCGAAAAGGCAAAAGTCGTCAAGATAGAAGGAGGGAACCAAGCCAGGGAATTTGAAGCATGGCTGAAAAGCTTCAACGATCCCCTCATGTTTCAGTTGGCGCACGCAAGCTGGGGCTTCAATCCCGGAGCGAGACTAACCGGCGACATTGTTGAGGACGAACGTGTGTGGGGAGCAACTGAGTGGGGCCTCGGCAATATCGGAGCCACTTTGATCGCCCCAGAGGGGGTACCTGCGGCCTCACATACGGATGGGATATGCCTGAACACCTCCGCTTGGTTGGACGGAGAACAGATCCTCGATAAAGGAAAGGTAGTTCACAAAGAGCTTGCTGAGCTGGCTCGGGAATTGGGCAAGGGGTGAGAACCAACAAAGGCAACCACCCAAGAAAGGTGGTGGACGGGACGTCTTCGTGCCGGGTTTTGAAGGGTCGATGTGGACAGGTGTAGCGATAATATCGAGGGGCCTAAAAGCCCCTTTCTTATTACTTACGACGATCCTGTGCAGAGTAGAAAGGGAAAGGCAATCGCAATGGGGGGCAAGCAAATTGAACCTGTGTGAGGACTATACACGTAGATTGCGGTATGAACCCTCCGTTGAAAGACAGCGTGGCAATCCTCATACTGATTAGTGTTTGCCCAGGCTCAACACAAGGAGGACGCTGATGAACAAGACCTATGAGATGATTGAACAGGGAAAAGCGAAGATCGAGTGGGCCGCCTCGCGGATGGACTTGCTCGACCACTTGCGCGAGGCATTCGTTGAGAGTAGACCCTTTGCTGGACACCGCATTGGAATGAGCATTCACCTTGAGGCAAAGACCGCGTGTCTGGCAATTCTTCTGCGCGATGGAGGGGCGCAGGTGTTTGTTACGGGGAGCAACCCGCTTTCCACACAGGACGACGTCGCTAGCGCCCTTGCTGAAGAGAAAGACATCTCTGTTCATGCCCGGCACGGAGTGAGTGAAGTGGAATACTTCAATCACCTGCGGAAGGTGCTTGCTAATCGACCGGATCTCATCCTCGATGACGGTGGCGATCTCGTCAAGCTTCTGCATGGGGAAGTGGAGGGAGAGGTTCTAGCAGGGTGTGAAGAGACGACAACCGGCGTCCACCGACTGCGGATGCTCGATCGTGAAAAGCGGCTTCGCTTTCCGATGTTTGCGGTGAACGATGCCAAGATGAAGTACTTGTTTGATAATCGATACGGAACCGGTCAATCGGTTTGGGATGCCATTTTGCGCTCAACGAATCTCCTGGTGGCAGGCAAGACTGTCCTCGTTGTCGGATACGGCTGGTGTGGCCGTGGAATCGCTCTGCGCGCCACTGGATTGGGAGCACGGGTGATCGTGGCCGAAGTCGATCCAGTGCGCGCGGTGGAGGCAGTCATGGATGGGTTTTCCGTTGCTTCGGTCGTCGAGGCAATCCGCCATGCTGATTTTCTCATTACCGCCACCGGGTGTTGCGACGTTGTCACCAGACCGGCGTTTGAAAACGCAAAAGATGGCCTCTTGCTGGCCAATGCCGGCCACTTTGATGTCGAAATCAACAAGGGTGCCTTGGATAAGCTCGCCGCTTCCAAAAGAGAAGCGCGTAGCGGGATCAGCGAGTTTACCATGTCGGACGGACGGCGTCTCTACCTGATGGGCGATGGGCGGCTGGTCAATCTGGTACTCGGTGATGGCCATCCCGTGGAGATTATGGACATATCGTTTGCTCTCCAGGCAATGACACTCCGTCACGTTGTCAAGAGCGCTCCGCTGGCGCCACACCTATACCCTGTACCTACGCACATTGACCAACAGGTTGCCAGAATGAAAGTAGAGTCACTTGGCATTCATATCGACTCTCTGACCGATGTCCAAGGAGAGTACCTCGGTCTGACAGAGTCCTGATTAGCTCTTTGCTTGCTTAGCTGGGCGGGGTAGAATCTCATTTGTGTGGAGCGTGGCTATTGAAGAAACAATGGGTTAAGCAAAAGAGTTGGCTGATCTGGATTCCGGTGATCCTTCTTGTGGTGGTCTTCGGAGTCAGTGGGTCAAAACAAACGGCCACGGATCTCTTCTCACCTCTGGAGCAGCTGTATCAATACATCGATAGGTATTTTTACTGGCCGGAGCGAATTGAGGATCGAACGCTTCTGTACGGTGCAATGAAAGGATTGGTCAAGCAACTCGACGATCCATACAGCGAATTTCTCGATCCAGGTGACCACGAGCGCTGGGAGGAGAGCCTGGAGGGTGAGTTCAGTGGTGTTGGGATAGAGATCACGATCAAAGACACCATTCTGACCGTAATTGCTCCTCTTGTGGGGACACCGGCTGAGCAGGCCGGAGTGCAAATAGGAGACCAGATTCTCGCTATCGACGGCGACTCCACTGAGGGGATCACCCTCACCGAAGCATCGTTGAAGATCCGAGGAGAAGTGGGCACGGCCGTTGTCCTGCTCCTCCGTCACAGGGATGGAAGTGAGGAAGAGGTGTCGATCGTGCGTGACACAATCACTGTTGAAGCCGTTACCACCGAACTGCTAGCGGATGAGCGCATTCTCTACATTCGCATCTCGCGCTTCGACAGCGATGTGAGCTACGAGTTGGACCAGATTCTCCTCGGTGGCGATCTGGAAACCACAGACGGAATGATCCTTGATTTACGCAACAACCCCGGCGGACTGCTGAACGCGGCAATCGATGTCTCAAGGCGGTTTGTAGATGATGGTGTTATCGTCATTACCAAGGGAAGGGTCGCTGGGGAGCAGACCTATCCCGCTATCGGCAATCGGATTCCCAACCTTCCGCTTGTGGTGCTTGTAAATGGCGGGACGGCAAGCGCAGCGGAGATAGCAGCCAGTGCCATTCGTGATCACGAGATGGGAATTCTGATCGGTGAGCGCACTTTTGGTAAGGGAGTCATCCAGCGCATGATAGAGTTTTCCGATGGCTCTGCACTTAAGCTGACCACTGGGGAATACGTCACTCCACTGGGACACGTTGTGCAGGGAGTGGGACTTGTTCCGGATATCGAGTTGGCGGAGGCCGAAGACCCGGTTGAGGCAGCGATTGCGTGGATCGGTGCTCACATTGGGGAGCGGATGCCCATCTCTCTGGGTGACAAGGACCACGGGTGAGAATCTCGGTTATCGGTGCAGGAGGCTGGGGGACGGCGTTCGCGCGCCTGCTCGTATTGAATGAGCATGAGGTGATCCTTTGGGTTCGCGATCCGAAACGGGCGGCGGAGATCGATCGCCTGCGTGAGAATCGGCGGTATCTCCCAGGAGTTATTCTCCCGCAAGAGGGTCTTCGGATCACCGATTCTCTTCCTGAAGCGACTTCCTCTGACATCATCGCTCTTGCTGTTCCTTCGTTTGCCCTGTCCGATCTTCTCTGTGAGGTCAAGGTGCTGGTAGCAGAGGAAGAGAAGGTCTTTGTCAATCTGGCCAAGGGGATTGACCGCAAGTCGGGAAAAACCATGTCCGAGCTCATCGAAAGTCAGGTTGCACCGCGCGCAGTCTTTACCCTCTCCGGTCCGAGTCATGCCGAGGAGGTCGGTCGCGATATTCCAACCGCTATCGTTCTGGCTGGTACGGATCTTGACTTGGGCAAATGCATTCAAGTGGCACTCGGCACTCCGCGCTTTCGTGTCTATCTCTCCGAGGACATCCGTGGAGTGGAGTTGTGCGCGACGGTGAAGAACATCATTGCGCTTGCGACCGGGGTTTCCGATGGGCTTGGCTATGGGGACAACAGTCGCGGGGCTCTTATCACCCGTGGCTTGGCGGAGATGGTCCGCTTTGGCCGAGTGTTCGGGGTGCAGGAAAAGACCTTCTTCGGATTGTCCGGTTTGGGAGATCTCGTCGCTACCTGTACTAGCGAACATAGCCGTAACCGACGCGTTGGGTATCGCCTAGGTCAAGGCACAACTCTCTCTGAAATCCTCTCCGATATGCCAATGGTTGCCGAAGGGGTTTACGCAACGACGGTCGTTCACGAGATTGCTTCGAAGAAAGGAGTGGAAATGCCGATCACCGATGCAGTCTATCGCCTCCTTTACGAGGGTGCAGATCCGCTTGCTCTGGTCGAGGAGATCATGACCCGCGCCCCGAAACAGGAGGAGGTCTAAACCGTTGTCATGCCAGCCTATGACGTTGTGGTAGTCGGTGGAGGACCGATCGGGGCAGTGGCCGCCCGCCATGCCGCTGGAGTGGGGGCACGCGTGCTTCAAATCGAACGGGGGGAGTGCACCGGAGAGCCGGCTCGTTGTACTGGGCTGGTCAGTCCACACACGCTTGAATTGCTGGAGGTCTCAGCTGCGAGTCTCCTGCGTGAGATCCGTGGCGGGATCCTCCATGCCCCAGGGGGGAGGACGATTGAGCTTCGCGCAAACACAGTCAAGGCAGTTGTGCTGGATCGCGGAAAGCTCAATCGAGAACTGATCGAGTTTGCGATCGACGCAGGGGTTGAAGTGAGGACACGCACTCGTGCCGTTGCTGCCGATGCTGGCTGGGTACGGATTGAACATCTAGGCAAGGAAGAGAAGGTAGAAACAAGGGTGATCATTGGAGCCGATGGCCCGCGGAGTTCAATTGCTTCATGGTTTTCTCTCCCTGCCCCCCGTCAATTCCTCTCAGCGAGTCAGGCAGTGGTAGAGAGAAAGCCTCACTCTTCGGATGGGGTGGAGGTCTTTTTCGGAAGAGACGTGGCGCCGGTTTTTTTTGCCTGGGCCGTCCCGGCTGAGGAAGACCATCTGAGAGTTGGCCTGGCAGCGCCATTAGGGACTGACACGGAAACGCTCCTCTCCCGCCTCCTCGCGCAGCGCTTCTCGGGTGAGATCGTCACGCGAATTGGCGGCGTTATTCCAATCGGGACGTCCTCAACCACAGTAGGAGATGGGGTGCTCCTCGTTGGGGACGCTGCTGGGCAGGTGAAGCCGATCTCTGGAGGGGGGATTTACACGGGGGGGGTGTGTGCGCGAATTGCTGGCAGGATTGCTGGGTGCGCTGCTCTGGCTGATCAGACCACCCGGCAGACGCTCGCTGAGTACGAGCGGTGTTGGCGAAGCGAAATCGGTAGAGAGCTCCGCTTCGGCTTTGCAGCCCACCGTGTCCTTGCCGCTCTTTCGGACAGCGAGATCGATGCGGTCCTTGCCGCAGTCGACGATCCGTCGATCATCCAAGTGATTGCTGAAGAAGGAGACATCGATTATCCAAGCCGTCTTTTCCATTCCTTCTTCTCTCGTCAGAGTCTGTGGCCCAGAATTCTCACTCTTATTCCTGCTCTTGGCGGATGGAAGAGGTTGGAAGAATTGGCAAGGCTAGCAATTGTCCGGGATCACGCCAACGTCTATAATGCCACCGAAGCATGACGAAAAAAACGTCTAGAAGGAAGAAGAAAAACCGTTCTTGGCGATGGGAACTCCCATTTGACCGTGCGCTCGTCTATTTGCTCGCCTTTTTTGCCTTTGCAATGCCTCTTTTTATCTGGCCCGGGATCACGGAGTACGGCTATGCCAAGTCAATTTTCACTCTGGTCGGGGTCTCGATCTTGTTGATCCTGTGGGGAGGATCCTTTTTGTCACGAAAGGAGTGGCGGCTTCGCCTTCCGTGGATCACTTTCCCGGTCCTCGGAGTAGTCGTTGTCTCTCTCCTCTCACTCCTCGGGGCCACCAATGGGCGGGTGGTCGTTCAAAGTCTCACGCTTGTTGTCTTCTTTTTCCTTTTCGCCCTCGTCGTCAGCAACGTCGTGAAGGAGAAACGTGACGTCACGCTTATCCTCTACGCTCTCCTTTTGTCGGCCTTTTTCGCTTCGCTGTACGGCCTGCTTCAATATCTCGGGGTGATGCGTGGTGCCACGGGTAGGCCCGGTCTGGGCGAGGTCATCTCGACGATGGGGAATCGCAACTATCTGGGTGGTTTTCTCTCGTATCTCCTTTTCCCTGCTGTTGTCCTGATCGTGCGGCTTCGCTCGCGGATCCTGCGTGCCCTTGTCATCGGTCTTCTATCGTTCAACTTCGGGATGATCATGCTCGTTCAGCAGACCGGAACAAAGGTTGCGTTAGTGGGAGGGGTTGTGGCTCTTCTCATTGCGTGGGCGATCTTTCGGCCGATCGAGCCGATCCGACGGAATCGAAGCTGGCTTCTCGCCCTGCTGTTTGTTCTCGTCTTCACCTTCCTTGTCGAAGCTCCGTCAGGACCGCTCAACTCGGTCGTCGGTCTGTCGGCGGACAATCGTTCGTTGCTGGGGAGGCTGTGGGACATCAATGCAGACAAGGTCCGCACATGGGACTGGTGGGTTGGCTGGGAGATGTTCAAGGACCATCCTTTTGTTGGTGTTGGGTTGGGGAACTACAAGCTGAACTTCATTCCCTACAAGGCGAAGTTCCTCGCCACACCTCTGGGGATCGGCTACGATTTCTACATCGCACGTGCCGCCCAGGCCCACAACGAATATGTTCAGGTCGTTGCCGAGCTTGGTGTGCTTGGCATTCTTGCGACTCTTGCACTCCTAGGAGCGATTCCGATCACGTTTTGGCGACGGCTCCGCCGAAATACTGATGAAGGGGATCGTCTCGATTTGATCCTGTTCGGGTGCGGAATTGTGGTTTTTCTACTACACGCGCTGGTGAGCTTTCCCGCTCACCTTCCTGCATCTTCTCTTGTTGTCGTTCTTGTGTTTGGGCTTGCATCGTCGCGTGCATACGGGGATGCTGCCGAGGTAGCCGTTTGCCTCAAAGGATGGTCGCAAAAGGCAGTGATCGGAATCCTCGCGGCTTTGTGTGTTGTTGTTTCCGTTGTTGCGGCGCGTGACTACTCCGCCGATCGTCTTCTTAACCGCGGTGTTATGCAGCTTCAGATGGGACAGTTACGACTTGCCGAAGCGACGTTCGAAGAAAGCGCGAGCCGCGATTTCTGTCCACGACAAGTGTACTATCACCTTGCGACGGTGAAGATCAGGCAGGGCCGTTATGAAGAGGCAAGAGCCGATCTGGAGAAGTGTCTCAGTAGGTTTGTAGTGGAACAGGTCTACCTTAATCTCGCGAACCTGGCTGTCAATCTGGGGGATTTGGAAACGGCGCAAAAGAACGTGGAACTGCTGCTCTCTACCCATCCTCATCCCGAACTGACGATCCAAGCGAGGTATCTGAATGGGACAATTGCCGCTCGGGGGGGGGACTACAACCGCGCTATCGACGAGTTGGAAGCTCTTGTCAGCGAGCATCCCTACTTCGAGCGGTCCTACATCGCTCTTGCAGAGCTATACCGCTTTAGGGGAATGCTGGTCAACGCGCGCAAATGCTACGAGAAGGCCCTCGAGATCATCGAGCCGAGACTCACCAATGCACAAGCGAAGCTGTCGTCAGTCAACACCATTTCGGCTGAGGAGTACTCGAAGCTGCGCAATGAAATTGAATTCCTCACCCAGGAGAAAGAGACCGTGGAACGTGGACTCGCCGCGCTGCCGCTTGTTGAAGACCTGGGTACGGACGTGCAGCCGCTGTCTTACCACCTGGATGATGTCAGGGATGCGCCGGACGAGGAGCGAGTGGGTTTTGTGGGATTGATCGCGGATGTCGTGCTAGAAAGGGTGGGAGTCCTTACCGACAGTCAGCTGATCGATATTGCTGGTGAAGCGGTCAATGACATCGTGTCCGCACGAACGCGCGAAGAGGCTCGGGTTGATGAGATTACGGTCGCGTTCTGGTGGCCGGAGACCATTGGAGATAAGAAAACGCCCGCTGCTTCGGTCATCTGGGCACCCGAGGGAGAATGGGAGGGCGGAACGGATACCGCACGGGGAGAGTACGCGAGGTATTTCTATCGGGTCAGTGTCAACGATACGGCGAATCAGTCGTTACCATCCTATCGCTTGGATGACATCAGGGATGTATCGGCCGGTGAGTGTGTGAAACTGATCGCGGATGTCGTGCTGGAAGACCCGGGAGCCCTTACCGACGATCAGCTGATCGAAATCGCCCGTCAAACGGTCAATGACATTGTCTCATCGAAAGCGGTCAATGCGATCACTGTCGCTTTCTGGCGACCGGAGACCATTGCCGATAAGAAGACGCCCGCTGCTTCGGTTGACTGGGCACCCGATGGAGAATGGGACAAAGCAGAAACAGTTGCCTTGGGCGACTATTCGTCACATTCTTACTGGGTGAATGCCAAC
>CAZDDA010000060.1:0-10093 GCA_964504085.1 uncultured Thermotogae bacterium
CGGGATTTCAGTATCCCAATTGTGTTCGTCAAGTTCGTTGCTGGACCGCAACGGACACTAGTTTGGAACTGGTCTTCAGTGATTTCTCCCCCAGTTAAATGCTGCTGGCGAAATCATCGGCGTTACTATCCGGATATTGGAGCAGAACGTGAAGTCAGTGAAATCATCGATGAGATCACGGTCAGATCTGAGGATTATGTTATCGACAAATACGGCTACGGGTCTTTCTACAATACCTCCTTGGAAGATATCCTGAGAGCCCACGACAGCGAGCATGTAATCATTTGTGGCGCTGCTATGCCGATATGCATTAACGATACCGTTTCTGGCGCTTTCCATCATCAGTTCAAAGTAGCAGTGGCAGCGGACGCAACAGCATCGTTTGCAGAGGAATCCCGACGTTACTCTTTGGCTCTGTTCAGGGCGAAGTATGCTCGCGTCCTTGATGTTATTGACATTCTCCAAGAACTCAAGAACAAACCACGGGGGACATGCGTGAAATGAATTGCATGAATAATAGGTGCACTGTGAACAAAAACCTTCCCATAATGTGGAGTCCTAGAATAGATCCCAAGAACAGTGCCCTCCATCCAACGGACAATTGGCATTAGGATAATGAAAAGCAGAAAAGACTTTTCCTATAGTACCCTCGCTGAACTTGCAGAAGATATGCACCGTAAAGGGTTAGAGCTTCCTATTACTGAAAACATCCAGTGCCTACGGGAAAGCGTTCATCTCCACGGCAGGGTGGTACCGAACCGCTTATGTATAAACCCGTTAGAAGGGTGTGATGGAGAGAGTAATGGAAGTCCAGGCAAGTTGACATATCGTCGATATAAACGATTCTCATCGGGGGGCGCTGGAATGATCTGGGTAGAGGCTACCGCAGTTACGCTGGAAGGCCGAGCTAATCCTCGGCAACTATGCCTAAACAAGCAGTCTTCAGAAGCCTTTAGGAAACTGTCACACCTAATAAGAGAAACTGCGGTAGACTATAACAATGTAGTGCATCAGCCATTGATAATCCTTCAGCTTACACATTCAGGACGGCACAGCAACCCCGAAGGAAGGCCAACTCCGATCATTACGCATCACTCAGGAATACTGGACTTCAAGAACCATTTGGAGCCTAGTTATTCTATCATCAGCGATGAGGCGCTCGACGCTTTGCAAGAGAAATACGTGCTGGCAGCCCAACTGGCCTATAGGAGTGGTTTCGATGCGGTAGACATTAAGGCCTGTAATGGGTATCTTGTTCACGAATTGCTTTTCTCCTATACTCGCAAGAACAGTAGGTATGGAGGATCCTTTGAGAACAGAACACGTTTCCTACGAGAAGTCATTCACAAGATAAAGGCCGAACTGCGAGGATTAATAGTCACAACCAGGCTGAGCATCTACGATGGGATTCCGTATCCATGGGGATGGGGAATGAAGCCTGATGGAAGCCTGGAAGCAGATGTGTCTGAGCCAGCCCGACTAATTGGAATGCTCTATGATGCAGGCGTCGAGTTGGTAAGTATTGCCATGGGCAATCCCTACTATAATCCTCATCTAGCGAGGCCTTATGACCGCCCCATCGTGGGAGGGTACGTTCCAGCCGAGCATCCCCTGGAGACGATCTCAAGAATGATACGTCTCACCGCCGATACACGCGGGAAAATTCCACGAGTCCACCTTGTGGGAACTGGACTCTCATGGCTCAGGCAATTCCTACCAAATGTGGGGGCGGCTATGATACAAAGAGATCTGATCAGTTTTTTGGGGGTGGGGCGACTCGCTCTCGCCAATCCTGGTTTCGCCTATGAGTTGTTTTCAAAAGGTGCTTTGGCACCTGAAGCACTATGCATCACCTGTTCTTCCTGCACTCAAATCATGAGAGATGGTGGCAGAACAGGCTGCGTAATCCGTGATCGCCCGATTTATGGACCGATATATAGATCGGGCCGTCGCGGTTCAACAAACAGGAGAGAGCATGAAGAATGACTGGAACTTCTACCTGGAGGGCGAGACTGAAAAAGAGTAACCGGCTACAGAAGTAGTTTCGCCCAGAGAGCCCTTGATATAGAGGAGGCCAGGAAGATGGAGGCAAGATGTGCTTTGGTAACCGGTTCGGCTAAAGGGATTGGCCAGGCAATCGCAAGACGCCTTGCTAAAGAGGGATGTAGTATCGCAGCAAACGACATCTGTCCCGAAAAGGACGCACAGAGAGTCATCGATCTCTGTAGGAAAGAAGGAGTTGAGGCGTATTTCTTCCAGGCTGATATCTCAGCAGATGCATCTAGAAAAGAACTCGTTACATCGATTAGGCGTCAATTCGGCAGATTGGACATCTTGGTGAATAACGCAGGTGTTGCTCCAGAAGAGAGAAAAGACATCCTCGATGCCACCGAAGAGAGTTTCGACAGAGTGCTGACCATCAATCTGAAAGGGCCTTACTTCCTGACACAACTCGTCAGTCAATGGATGATCGAACAGAAGCAAGACCACTCTGACCGAGAGCTATTCATCGTCAATATCTCCTCAGTCTCTGCGTTCACCTCATCCCCTGATCGGGGAGAATACTGCATCAGTAAGGCTGGAATCAGTATGGCAACAAAGCTTTACGCAGATCGGCTAGCTGAGTACGGCATTCCGGTGTATGAGGTGAGACCTGGGATAATCTATACCGACATGACTGCGACTGTGAAAGACAAGTACGACCAGTTATTTGATGAAGGCATCGCACCTATTGCCCGCTGGGGACAGCCCGAGGACGTTGCAGACGTCGTCGTAGGATTTGCCAAGGGACTCTTTAGGTACTCCACCGGCGACGCAATTCATGTAGATGGGGGATTCCATCTTAGAAGGCTGTAGCGCGGGCATTGGAGTGGAGAGCCCCGCTTGGAGATTGACGTCACGGCTAGAGGGAAGGTTCTAGGAAAGGGAGAGACACGTGCAAGATCGTAGTTGTGAAGTCCTAGTTATTGGTGCGGGAGGGGCTGGTCTCCGAGCCGCTATTTCGGCATCACATGAGGGTGCCAAGGTTCTACTAGTTACAAAGGGGACGTTGGGCGAGAGTGGGGTAACTGCGCAGGCTTGCTCTGACAGAATGGCTTTCCACACTACTCTTCCCCAGACTGAACCAAAGGGCCCCGATAACTGGAAGTATCACGCACAGGACATCTATCGAATCGGCGGCTACGTATCGGATGAGGATCTAGCCCAGATTCTGGCCAAGGGTTCCGAGGACGCCTTTCAGTATCTCAATCAGGCGGGGGTCCCCTGGGTGAAACGTGAAGACGGCAATCCTGACCAGTTTGTCACAGATGGGTCGGAATTCGCTCGCGCGTGCTACACTGGTCCGCGAACTGCTACCCATATTGAGGAAGCTCTTGTTAAGAAATTGCTTTCGACTAGCGTGCAGGTCATCGAACATGTGATGCTCGCTGACCTGATTGTGGTTGGGAAAGAACATAGGGTTGTCGGGGCCATCGGTGCCACTGAGAATACAGGAGAGATGATTGTAATAAGGGCCAAAGCGGTCATTCTGGCAACTGGAGGCGCAGGACAAGTCTTCGAAACCTCGGTCTTTCCAGAGGGCATGACCGGAGATGGCTACGCGATGGCTTATAGAGTGGGAGCTGAGCTTGTCAACATGGAGTTCATCCAGATCGGTCTATCCTCACTGAAGACACAGCTGGCGTGTTCGGGCAGTATGATGCGCGCCTTTCCTCGCGTTATCAACGAGCACGACGTAGAGATTTTATCCTCATTCTTCCCTTGCGGGACGCCGCCTGAGGAAACGTATAATGTGCTTTTCGATAAGGGGGCAAGTTGGCCTCTCTCGTTTGATAATCCATCTCACATTATCGACGTCGGGATTGCGATGGAAGTCTCCAAAGGCAACCGAGTCTTTCTTGATTACAGCCGAAATCCGGAGGCCTTCTCAGCGGGACTCCTTAGAGCTGACATTCTCGCTTGGTACAAGGAAAGAACACGAACTGAAGGAGGCTGTGCAGATACACCGTTGTTACGGTTGAGGGCAATCAACGAAGAAGCCATTGAGTGGCTATCAAAGCATGGCATAAATCTAAACGCAGGGGATCTCGTTGAGATAGCTCCCGCCATTCAGCACTTCCAAGGAGGTGTGAAGATCAGGAGAAACGGCCAGTCCACACTTCCCGGGCTTTTCGCAGCTGGGGAATGTGCAGGCGGGCAACACGGAGCGAATCGTCCAGGAGGGAACTCCCTCTTGGACGGCCAGGTGTTTGGCAAGATCGCAGGAAAACACGCCGCAGCATATGCCAAGGAGAAACGACCAGTTGGGGAAAAGACCCTCTCGGTGGATGCGTTCACCAGCATGCTGATGAAACTTAAACAAGCCGGAGGGCTGTCTGCTACAACAGTCAGGGAGAAATCCCAGCAACTTGCGTACCAAGCGGCGGGAGTTATTCGGACAAAACAGGGCCTTGCGCGCGCGCAACGCCGACTTGAAGAGCTCGAAATGGCCGGTTTGCGTATTGACAGAAATGGCACCGCCTACGCTCTGGAAACAAGAAACATCCTATTGCTGGCAAAGATCATTCTAGCCGCGGCCAAGGAGCGAGAAGAAAGCCGTGGACCTCACTTATTCTTTGATCATGCAAAGGATAAATTTCCTCTGAACCGCGATGATGAAAAATGGAGTAGATACATCGTTATTCGTCGAGAAGGCAAACGTCTCTCGATAACCTCCAAACAACCCGTTAGGATGAAAGAATACCGGAAAGTTCCCCGGCGCTTGTATCATAGCACAAGAGGATCTTCGGCCAGAGCCTTTTTTAGGGACGTACTGAGATTTAGGAGGAAACGTGAATCATGATGGTTCCAACGAATAAGCAGCCCCTGGAAATCCTACTGAATTCAAGATTGGTCGCGGTTGTCCGCACATCTACACGTAAAGGGGTAATTGATGCTGTACGCGCACTGAAAACTGGCGGCGTCACGTGCATGGAGATCACGATGACGATTCCAGACGGAATCTCCGTGATCGAGCAACTCAACCGTGAGATGCCAGACATCCTAATCGGCGCTGGAACCGTATTGACTCCCCAGACGGTGGAGGAGTGTGTAGCAGCGGGTGCAGAGTTCATCGTCTCTCCGATCTTCGACACCGAAGTCGTCTCAAGGACGCGCGAGCTAGGCAAGGTCGTAATCCCTGGCGCGCTGACCCCCACAGAGGTGGTCGCTGCATGGAACAGTGGCGCCGATCTAGTCAAGATCTTTCCCGTTGCTCGTGTGGGCCCGAAGTACATCTCCGACCTTAAGGCCCCCCTCCCTGAAATCCCGTTGATGCCTACAGGAGGCATCAATGCTGAGAACATCTCGGATTACATCCACGCAGGGGCTGATGTGGTCTGCGCAGGATCATGGCTCGTCGACAAGGAAGCGATTGCGGCAGGAGATTTCGACACACTGACGAAGAAGGCGGAACAGATGCTGGCAGCCATACCCAAGGATAACTGAAGGAAGAAACAATGGCTACAAAAGATCTCATCGCCTTTGGGGAAGCAATGGTCCGCCTGTCCCCACCGCAGTTTCGGCGCCTCGAACAAGCCACTTCGTTGGACATCCAAATCGGCGGAAGTGAGTTGAACACGGCAGTCACGGCACAGCGACTCGGCCTTTCGACATCCTTTGTCACCCGCTTACCGACCAACCCTCTCGGCCGCATGGCGGCAAACAAAGCACGTGAGCATGGGGTAGATACTTCACATGTCGTCTGGACCGATCGGGACCGGGTGGGGCTCTACTTCATGGAATTCGGTGCCAATCCGCGTGCAAGCAGTGTGCTCTACGATCGGGCTCACTCTGCGATCAGCACGGTCACCCCAAATGAGCTAGACTGGCCCCGAATCTTGGATGGAGCGCGTTGCTTCCACACCAGCGGGATTACTACCGCGCTCAGCGAAGGCGCACGCAAGGCGGTGCAGGAAGGCATCCTAAAAGCCAAGGAGAAAGGTCTCCTCGTAAGTTTCGACCTCAACTACCGAAAAAAACTCTGGAGCCAAGAGGAGGCAAGAGCTTTCCTCACGCCGTTAATGGATGATATAGATCTTTTGTTCACCACCGAAGAGGACGTCGCACGCGTGTTCGGGATCCAGGGAGAGGATTACCCGACACTGGCCTCCGATCTCATCGGGCGATTTAATCTCAGGGCCGTCGCAATCACTCTGCGAGAGAACCTTTCCGTGTGGCGCAACCACTGGACGGGAATCGCGCACGACGGAGAACGTCTTTACACTGGGAACACGTACGAACTGGAACTCGTTGATCGCGTGGGCGGCGGAGACGCCTTCACTGGCGGCTTCCTTTACGGCTACCTCTCTGGGAATATGCAGAAAGCACTGGATTATGCAATCGCCGTTTCTTCCCTGGCACAGACGAATCCCGGCGACCTGAATTGGGCCACGCACGAGGAGGTCAAAAGACTCCTCGCTGGAGGTGGAAAGCGAATCGATCGTTGAAGCTTCCACCAACAGTCCGAAACGCTATTCAGTGAGTTTTTCCACAAGCTGTTCAAGCCCGAGCATTCGCGAGCCTTTGACAAGGAGCACATTCCGCTCCCTGCCCAGCTCGTCGCTAATGCGGTCGGCAAGGTCTTCCCGCCTCGCCAAGACGAAGGTCCCAGGGCTACTTCTCAACATCTCCTCTGCAGCTTGCGTAGCGGCTTCCCCCACGGGGAAGATCGGGGAGACACGGAGCTGCAAAGCCAGATCGAGGATCTCGCGGTGAAAGCGGCTCGCGTTTTCACCGAGCTCGAGCATGTCACCAAAGACGAAGCCGCGCCGCTCCACTGGAAGGTCCAACTCCGCCAAAACGTGTAACGCCGCCGCTGTGGCTTCGGGATTCGCGTTGTACGTATCATCGAGAAGATAGCCGAAAGGGACGCGCAAGAGTTGCAGCCGGTGCAATATTGGCTCAAACGTCGCAACCCGCTCTTCGATCGTCTGCGCAGGCACACCGAGGTGGAGCGCGCAGGCGACCGCTGCCAGCATGTTGGTGGCGTTATGCCGGCCAATAAGCCGGGAGGAAAGGTGAAGCGGTGGTTCCTCTATCTCCACAGAGAGGTTGGGAACAGCGTGGGTGATCTTACCCTGCAACATCCCACTTTCCAGGCCAAAGGAAACGAGACGCCGCGTCTCCTGTTCGATGAAGGGTGAAAGCTCCGGGCAGTCAGCATTTACAACCACCGTGCCGTCCCTGGAAAGGGCGCGGACGAGGTCCCATTTCTCCTCCGCGACGGTCTTCGAATCGCCGAAGCCCTCCAAGTGAGTCCGTCCGACCATGGTAAGAATCGCGATCTGCGGCGAAAGCAGGTTCGCCAGAGGAGCGATCTCTCCCGGCGCGCTGGCCCCAAGCTCGAAAATGCCCAGGTGGGACGGTGTAGGCATCGAAAGCAGGGCAAGCGGTAGCCCGATTTCGGTGTTGTAGCTTTCCGGCGCGGCGAATACTTGGAAGTCACCTTGTAGAAGATGGGCAAGAAGCCCCTTGGTGGTTGTCTTCCCACACGATCCCGTGATCCCGATAAACGTGGCGGAATGCTCCCTGCGCCACGCAGCAGCAAGAGTCCGCAACGCCCTGAGAGGCTCCTCGACACAAATCACATTGCGTGCAGCCCCCGGGACCGCTTGACTAGCGGAAACGATCGCTCCGCACGCCCCTCGGCCAAACGCCTCTCCCAGAAACTCGTGACCGTCCGTCCGCTCGCCTTTCAGGGCGATGAACAGATCTCCCTCTTTCACCAAACGCGAGTCGTGAATCACCCGACGCGGCGTCTCATCCACACGCCTAAGGAGACGACCACCGACAAGTTTTGCGATCTCACTGACGGAGAACATCCTATCCAGGCTCAAACAGAAGGGCCCTCACTTCACGCTCGTCGTACAGGTAATGCCCAGTAAACTCAGTCCTGACTTTCTCCAGTCCCTGAAGCGCCTCCACGTAAGGCGAGTAGGGATTTGGAGCGAAAAGCTCAACCGTGAGGACATCGTAGCTCGGCAACTCCTCGATAGCCCCGATCAGTTCACCTAGATTTTCAAACTCCTCGGGCGATTCCCCGCTTTCCAACAAACGTGGGCCACCATAGGCTCTCACAATAACAGTATCGGCAATGAGATCGGAGGGAATCGCAATCTCTCCCTGTACGATCTGCTTTTCCCCGTGGTACGACTGAAGCTCGACCGTGTAGTGAATCGTATCGCCAAACCCGTAGATCCTTTCGTCAATCTCTAGATGATTGATACGGATTGCTTTGAGTTCTTGGGTCGCCTGCATGGCGCTGGAAATGCGGGTGATCTTGGGATCCTCAAACGCATTGTACTGAAGCAATGAAACGATGCCGGCAAGCTGCCAAGGGGGGTAGATGGCGATGTCGCGTGTGCTTACGAATATGTCGCGTCGTTCCAGCGGGAACGGCATCCCATCACCTAGAATCTGATACGTCACCTCAACCGTCCCTTGACCAATCCGATCCAACGTGGCATCGATCGCCTCTAAGCCAGTCGCGAGGAGGAGTTCTCCCATGATGCGCGGTTCATCCACAAGATCGATTTGGAGATGCTCCGTACGACCGGTATCCAGGTCGAAAACACCGAGTAACAGATCGATCAGGCTCACCGGTTGATCGATCAAACCACCAACCCCGGAGTTGCGATCCTCAAGAATCGCCCCGGCCGCCTCGCCGAGAGTTCCCAACTTGAACGATGCGTCGTACGCCTTCATCGTGTCGTAGATGTGTGCTGTGGTGAGGGGAAAGGCCGCCTCGCCGTTTGAAAGAAACGGATGCCCAAAGCCGACGATCGCTTCCCCGTCCCGGTAGGTGAGCGTTCCCAACGCGCCGATAGTGACATCACCGCTTGCCAAGGCGATTCCAATTGCGCTGCCGGGATCAAGGGCGGCCTGACTTTCGAAGCTCCCGCGCCCTTCTCCAGACACTGGGGCAAGACGTACGTTATACGAGGAAAGTCCACGAATTTCGGGAGCGACCCCTGATGGGAAGAACGCACGAAGAAGGCCCTGTGGAGCCACTTGTGCTTTCCCACCATCCATCAACGCCTCGAGTGCCCGCCCGCTAAGGCCGGTCACCAGAAGAGGCGAGGAGATGGGATAGGAAAAAATCGTATCAGGACAACCATACAACAGCGCAGAGGTGGGCGGTGAATCGAGTTCAACCACACCGATCTCGGCAAGCAAAACATCTTCACGTGGTCGAGAGACCATTTCCGTGTGTCGTACCGCGTCAATGACCTCAAGCATCCCCTCAATAGGCGTGACCAACCCAATCGGAGTGAGTTCCTTGGACCAGAGTGCAGCACGGCTCAGGGCTCCGATCAGCCTTCCGTCAACGTAGATCGGGCTCCCGCTCATGCCTTGGGAAATGCCGCCGGAGCGGCCAATGGCCTCTCCACTGACCCGAACGACGATGAAGTCAGAGTACTTGCCAGGTTGATCGATCACGCCAAGGACCTCTGCGTCAAACCCGCTGATGACATCTCCCGCGACAACCGTTTTTCCGACCCCCTGCATCCCAATCTCGATCTCATTCAAGAAGAGAAACTCTCCCTGGCCGTGGGCAGCGCCGCCAATCGCGGACAACAACAGCGCGACTCCACACACAATCCCACGCACTTTTCCCATATTTCCTCCTTGGATTAACTGAATAGCCTCAGGTTCCATTGCCACCGACGCTGGTCATTTCCGATCAACTACTCAACTACAAAGCATAGTTGAGAAGGAAGCAAGTAGCAATGACATACGCCAGCGGACGCATCTTCTACACACGAATCATCTCGTGTTCGGGCTAGTTGACAGATGCGTGCTTCAACCTTGTGCCAAAGCAGATGGAAATCCAAACATCAATACGCGCGCCGCCGGTTGACCCTCGCGAATAGGTTTTCTACCATCTACCACAAGGAGGGGCTATGGACCGAGAGCAAATCGAGCGAGGCATGCAACAGATACTTGAAGGGATCGGCACAGAGCACCTGTCCCCCGAGGTGCTGGCAAACACTCCCCGCCGCGTGGCGAAGATGTATAATGAGTTTTTCTCCGGGATTGGCCGCGATCCCAC
>CAZDDA010000061.1:0-10065 GCA_964504085.1 uncultured Thermotogae bacterium
TCTCTTCTACGGAAAAGTCACCGAGCGAGCCACGGCCTAATCGGTCCGCAGGCACGTATGCGAGCCCCCTCTTGATCAGTTCACAGGGATCGCATTGTGTGACGTCTTCTCCGAGCAGCGAGATTGCCCCGGTGTGCACCTTCCGCAGCCCCGTGAGTGACTCAACCAGCTCTTTCTGGCCGTTTCCGGCCACTCCTGCAACTCCGAGGATTTCTCCAGATCGAACGGCAAACGAGACCGCCTTGACAGCTGGCAGCCCACGGTCGTCGTTGCAGCTAAGGTCGCGTACTTGAAGGACAATCTCGCCGGGTTCAGCTTCTGTCTTGTCAATATCAAAAACAACCTCTCTACCGACCATCCTGCGTGCCAGGTCGGCCTCATCGGTGTCGGAGGTATGCAGAACAGCCTCAACGCAACCGCGCCTCAAAATGGTGACGCGGTCGCTGATGGCCATTACCTGGGGAAGCTTGTGGGTGATAAAGACGATTGAGACGCCGGAAGCTTGTGCCATTGTCCGGAGCATTTCCATAAGGCGATCGGTCTCATTGGGCGTCAGTACAGAGGTTGGCTCATCCAGAATCAAGATGCTGGCATTCCGGTAGAGTGCCTTTAGGATATCGACTTGCTGCCTCTCACCCATGGATAGTTCGTGAACCTTCGCGAGCGGTTCTACTCCCAGATTGTACTGCTCCGATAGCTCGTCAATCCGCTTACTGGCTTCTTCTACGGGAATCAAGGGCCCGTGGTGCGAACGCAAGCCGAGCAGGACGTTCTCTACCACGCTGAATGTGGGAATGAGCATTGGATGTTGGTGTACCATCCCAATTCCAAGAGCCAGCGCCTCCTGAGGAGAACGGATTTCGGCCTTGGTCCCACGGACGTAGATCTCTCCTGCGTCCGGTTGATAAAGACCGTAGGCGATTTTCATGAGTGTGGTTTTCCCGGCTCCGTTCTCCCCCAACAACGCGTGGACTTCCCCCGAGACGAGTTGGAAGTCAACGTTCCGGTTCGCGACAACGTCGGGGAACTGTTTCGTGATCCCGCGCATGGCGAGAACCGTGCTCTCTGATGTGAGCTTCTCCGGCTGACTCACGGATTCAGTGCCCAAGTTGCTGGCTCCGCCCTCGGTTGGTGAACGTTTCCAAAGCCCAGGCCCGCGATACCCCTTGGCATCGCCACCAAGGGATGCCCGGAATCTGTGTGCGAAACAATCTGCTATCTACGTCCGTAGTTATATACTGCATACGTTCCTATTCTAGGCGCGTTCATTGGCCATACGAAACTCTGCAAGAGGAATCGTCTTGAATGTTATGCACTGCGGAACAGGGCACACGCATGCACAGAGCCCGCATCCAGTACAGTCCTTCTCTGCAACCTCGGCACGTTTGTTGCCTTTGTAATCCACTAATTCAATACACTGACCGGCGTTATCGCCGCAAGCGGTGACACAGCGTCCGCAGCCGACACATTGGTTCTTGTCGATTTGGGACACGCTCGGGCGCGAGCTGATCATCAGCTGCTTGCCGAAAGGCATTACCCTCGAAACGGCAATCCCTTTGAAGTCCTCGATACTTCTGTATCCCTTCCCCTCCATGAACTCAGTGAGCCCTTTGACGATCTCTGTTCCGACACCAAGCCCATTGAACATCACAGAAGTACAGATCTGGACGGCCGTTGCTCCGAGCATGATGTATTGGACTGTGCTCTTCCAATCGTAGACCCCGCCAATGCCGCAGATGTCACAGCTGACCGAACGGGAGATCTCCCAGACGCATTCCAGCCCCATCGGCAAAATCGGAGGACCTGAGAGTCCCATCGGAACGCCTGGGCCGCCGCTCGCCGGACGGGACAAGGGGTAGCCTGTTTCCACATCAATTCCAATTATGGATAGGTACGTGTTGATCCCTGAGACCGCATCCGCTCCCCCCCTGGCTGCGGCCCTGGCCATGACGCCGAAATCTGACAGATGCGGACTAAGCTTGACAATGACCGGCAGTTGGCAGTGGCTCTTAATCGACCGTGTGATTTCCTCAACCTTCTCGGGATGAATTCCAATCGCCCATGTGCCTCCGCCGAAGTCACTGATCATGGGGCATGAAGGGTTGAAGTCGATGCCGTCGAAACCGCACTCTTCATAAGTGGCAGCCAATTCCGCGGCGTTGTCTGGACCCGTCGGTTCTAGACAGCCGATGATGGTCAGCCCGCGGTCGTGCGCTTGTTTGATGTTGCGCTTTATCTCCTCTTTAGTGATTAGGTTGCCGCGTTGCCACGATTTGACTTCCTTTTTCTTGTTGTCGGCGATGAACTCAAACCCAGGGCCCCCATTGACTAGGAACATGGCCTCTCGCATCTTCTTCTCCGTCGGGGTTGTCCCCTCGGCTGAGAAGAGCTGAGGATAGGAATACCATCCCCAGCCGAAGTCCAGGGTTTGAAGAGGCTTTGTCACGACTCCCGCCCAGCCGGTCTCTGCGATGCGATCGACGAATTTGGGCAGAAACCCCACAGCCGTGTTGTACATCCCGGGGGCCAGCAGCAAGGGGTTCTTAAGTTTCAACCCCATGAAATTGACACTTAGATCTGACACTACATGCCTCCTTCTTTAAATTTCTAGCGCATCCAGCTTAGTTGCAATAGAATTAATGTTTATTCGTTTAAGAGAAGCTTCGGGCGCTTCACCGAAGGAGCTGTGCTCATTCCTATGGATCGACTGCCTTACAGTGAACAGCCCGAAGCTCCCAGATCCTCTACTCCTCAATGGTGAAAGGAACCTCTATCTCTCCTGCGATGATTTTCTCCCGTGAATCGTCAACTTGCTTCCTCACTACGTAGGGAATGATGTGCTCTGCCTCTGATGAGTAGAGAATGTCGAGCATGCCGTTGGCAAGGCTGCCCCAATACTCTTCTTTCAGCGTACCCGCTTTCCAGTCCTCAAGCAGAACCTTCAGCAGCTTGTCGTAATAGACGATCTGCCCCGCCAGTATGACGTCTGGCGCGTTGGCAGCCTTATATCCGTAGTCTGTCAGGATATAGTCTCCTCGCTCCTTCGCTAGATCCTTGACCCCTATCCAGGCAAGTCCCATGGTATCGAAGAGGAAGTCCGCCCCTTGTTCAAAGAGAGTGGTGGCCACTTCCTTCCCTGCTGCCGCATCTGAAAATGAACCGGTGAAAGCCGACGGAATCTTTGCCTCAGCGTTTACGCTTTCCACGCCCGCGATGAAACCAGCCAAATAGCGCAACTGGTTGGGGACTCGCATTCCTCCAACATGCCCGATTGCGTTTTCGGCCGTCATCATCCCAGCAATCACCCCGAGCAGATAGCACGCTTCGTTCCCGTTCCAGTCGTACATGACTGTATTCGGGGCCGGGATGTTGCCAGCAAAAAGGGCGAACAGGATATTGGGGTGATCAGGTGCAACACGTTCCACAGCCGTTCTGTACCCGGTCGTGTGCGCAAAGATGATGTTGTACCCGCGCTCCGCGTACCCGCGGATGACCCCTTCAGCATCTGCAGGATTTACACTCTCTGAGAAATCGTATGTGTACCCGTACTCTTTTGCTGACGCCTGCAGACCACGGTGAAGTGTCTCACAAAAGCCGCCATCCACTGCTGATATCAAATAAACGGCGGCTATCTTAATGTTGTCTGCGAAACCAACTCCGGAAATGGCCAAAAGTACGATCGTTGCTACAATCACCAAAACCTGTCCAAAACGTTTGTTTCTGATCACCATGCTTCACCTCCAATTGATATTGCTACATCCTGCTGGTCGGAACTCGGTCAATTATTGGACCAGTCTCCCCTCCTTCCGCTCTTCATGCAGTTGATCTCCTATTGCAGCCCTTCTTCACGGAAGACGGCTTGCACAAAAGTATTTCCTGTCCGCTTGCAGCTAGAGCCCGGTATGAACCTCCCCCAGCCGACGTTGCCGACAAAAGCACCTTCCTTAGCCACCACCTTTCCTCTGCAGAGAGTGACTTCAGGCCATCCCGTAACCGTCATCCCTTGGTACGGCGACCAATCGCAATTTGTGCGAAGCTTCTCCCAGTCGATGACGACCTCTCTTTCAGAATCGATGATCACCAGGTCTGCGTCCGCTCCGATACTGATGCTTCCCTTTCGGGGGTAGAGTCCGAATATTCTCGCTGCATGTGTCGAGGTAACAGCTACGAGCTGTTCCAGCGTTAGCCTTCCTTTCAGGTAGCCTTCGGAGAACATTAGAGGCAGGAAGGTCTCTATACCTGGAAGGCCGAAAGGGATCTTGGAGAAATCTCCTTCCCACATCTCCTTCTGTTTGGTATCGAAAGTGCAGGTATCAGTCCCCATAAAATCAATGACACCGTGTGACAGCGCATGCCACAACGCAAGCCGATCCTCCGTCGTTCTAACAGGGGGGCACGTCCCGTACAGATGTCCGTTGACACTGTTCTTCAGCAATGTTGCGTCAAGCAACAGGTATTGCGGACAGGTCTCCGCATACACTCTCAGTCCCAAAGCCTTGGCTTGCCGAATCTCTTGAATACCGAGCCGCGAACTGGTGTGGGCAACGTACAGAACACCGCCACCATACTGGGCTAGAGCAATTGCCCTTTGAACGGCTTCTGCCTCTGTGAAAGCAGGTCGCGAAAGGAAGTGCGCGTAGGCTCCCTCCGACCTCCACGTACCATCGTGTAGGGCCTGATTCGCCAACGCTGTGACAAGCTCCACATTCTCCGCGTGCACCCCGATCATTCCCCCCCATTTGCGTGCCTCTTGCAGCGCGAAGAAAAGATCTGAGTCGCTAGCCATCCACCCTTCGTCTTTGTAGATCATGTACATCTTGAACGATGGGACGCCGCCTTGGATAACGCTTCGCATCTCGGAACGGATCCGATCAGACCAGTCCGTGATCGTGGCGTGCAGCGCGTAGTCGATGCAGACGCGGTCGTCGGCTTGAGCTTTTCTCTCCTCAATGCACTCGGTGAGTGTCTGTCCTGGAGACTGTGTGGCAAAGTCGATAAACGTTGTGACACCACCACACGCCGCAGCCTGACTTCCCCCTGCAAAGTCATCCTTGCTCACTGTGCCACAGAACGGAAGTTCGAAGTGAACGTGTGTATCGATGGCACCGGGAAGCACAAGCTTTCCAGATGCATCGAGAATCTCGTTGTCAGGGCCCGGATCGATGCCTACCCCTATCTGGGCAATGCGTTCTCCCTGAACCAGCACGTCTGCTTCCTGCACGCCCGCAGCAGTGACAACGGTTCCACCTCTAACCAGAATGCCCATCAGTCCTCGTTTTGCCTTTCGTCGAATGCCTCCAGCACGATGCATCCTTCTATTGGACACACCTCCACACACAGACCGCAGCCCTTGCACTTCTCCTTTTCCACTTCCGCGAGTCTGTCTTCGCTGATGCGAATAGCTTGGTGTCCTCCGTCTCGACAAGCGACGTAGCAAAGACCGTCTCCGATACAGAGCCGGCGATCGATTACAGCGACCGCCTGGCGGCTGCGATCAAGTTCGGCCGGTTCGGCCAGCGAACGCAGGGCACGACCCCTGAAGTCCTCAATCGCAGAGAACCCGTGCTGTTGCATCCACGTTACGACTCCATCTTTCAGCTGATCTATCGTGCGATACCCGTAGTGCATTACGCTGGTGCAGACCTGGACTGTTGTGGCTCCCAGGAGGAAAAACTCTACGGCATCGCGCCAGTTGGTGATTCCACCTATGCCGGAGATCGGAAGGTCCGCGCCGTCGCCGGATGCCAAGTCGGCAATTTTCTTGAGTGCAATTGGTTTGATTGCAGGTCCGGAGTACCCACCTGGAGTAGAGCGACCCCATACAACAGGAAGAGGAACGAACGTGTCTACATCCACTCCCACGATACAGGGGATTGTGTTTATCGCTGAGACTGCACTTGCGCCTGCGTTAGCAACAGCGCGAGCTAGCTCTTTTATGTCGAGGGTTTCAGCGGGCAGCTTGACCATCAACGGCAGTGAGGTGACATCTCGTACCCACGCCGTCACTTCCCGTGAGATGTCAGGGTGCTGGCCTATGCTGGCACCTGCCTTGTGGCCACCGATACTCCCGTGTGGACAGGAAAAATTGAGCTCCAGACCATCTGCTCCTGCCTCTTCGCACATCGTAGCGAGGTTCTGCCAATCGGATCTTCGGGGAAGAGCCATGATGCTCACAAAGAGCGGGCGAGTGGGAAACTCGATTTTTACCTCGCGGATATCGCGAAGATTCTCTTCCAGGGGGCGATCTGTAATAAGCTCGATGTTCTGCATCCCGACCAGGTGATTCCGGCCTTTGGACAGAGTGGCAAGTCTCGGAGTCACATTGACTATCGGCTCGCCCGGTCCTTGCTCCAATCCCAAGGTTTTGTAGACGGCACCGCCCCAACCGGCTTGAAATGCCCGGTAGAGCATTTCGGCAGAATCCGTGACAGGGGAAGAGGCCAACCAGAATGGATTGGGACAAGTAAGCCCAACGAACGTGCACTCCAATGACGCAGGAGACATCGCCCTGGTCGATCGATTGGCCCCCTCTGCACGCTGATGAGGAGGACTTGGTTGGGGCGTCACGTCTGCTCGCTTAGCCATTCGTGCATCCTTTCAGCTGCGCACTTTCCGTCTGCGACGGCCTGCACTACGGTTCCAGCACCGATGACATCGCCTCCCAGAAACAATTTCGGCACGGTCGCGTTTTGCGTGCACCGGGCAGCCGGCCGCCCCGAGCTCAGAATCTCCAGTTCCGGCCATCCCGAAAGGCTGCTCGACTCCGGCAGACTTGACACAGCAACAAGCACCCTGTCTATCACCAAGGAGGTCCTTCTGCCAATAGGGGTCGGTTGCCGTCGGCCGCTTTCGTCCGTCTCGCCGAGGGTCATCTTGTCAAGTTCGAGCGAAAGTCCTTCTCCCATTTTTGATACCGATACGGGATTTGACACCCAGATGAACTCGACTCCTGCTTCCGCTGCTGAGAGATACTCGGAAGAGCATGCAAGCATCTCACGCCGTCCCCGTCGATAGACAACGATGGCCCTGCGCGCTCCAACTTCCAGACATGCCCGCGCGGCATCGATAGCCGTTGAGCCTCCTCCGATGATCGCTGCTTCCTTGTCTCGCAGGTCATACGAGCCGACATTGTCTTCAGCGCAATCTTTGAGAAAGATGTTTGCCGAAGCGACTTGTGGAAGGTCGCTTCCCGGCACTGCGAGGGGTGGGAAGCTCCACCGTCCAGGAGCCAGGAACACGGCGTCGTATTCCGTCAAAATCCGGTTCGGGAGTGACTGCCCGACTTCAACTCTCTTCCATTGCAGGCCGCTTGATATCAAGGCAATTTCTTTGTCGACGGCGGCCCTATTCAGTCTGGGACGGTATCCCCCAGCGGAGCAGTCCTCCCAGATTGTTTTCACGATCAAACACAGTCACTGGATAGCTCTGCAAGCGCAGGTAGTGTGCACATGACAGGCCTGCCGGACCTCCTCCAATCACTGCGATTCTTTTGTCGAGTTGCCCAGACGGGTAGTGGAATCGCACCAACTGATGGTCCACCGCATATCCACAGGCAAACGCTTGCAGGATTCCTATTGAAATTGGACCATCGAGAGCACCGCGCACGCACTTTGCCGCGCACAAATCCTCGGTGGGGCAAATCTGCCCGCACACCCACCCCAGAGGATTCTCCTTGTAGACAAGTTTTCCTGCGCCGGCAAGATCTCCAGACCGGATTCTAGCCACAAACTCGGGCACGTTGACACGCGCTGGGCAGCCTTCAATACAAGGAGCATCGAAGCAATAGAGGCAGCGATTCGCTTCCTGCATCACATACGATGCCTCGCAGTTGGCCGGTGCCATCTCGACTTACCCCTCGCTTTCTTGTGTTGTTGGAGGCCGGTCGCAAATCTCGCATTTAAGCAGCTGGCGGCGTTTAAACCTTACACCGCTGGTACTGAGCGCACACTGCCACGCATTCCAAAGAGGGAGAAAGCTCAGGCCGCGTGATCGGGGAAATGCGGGCCGACGCCGACTACCCCGCTGGTTTCCTGATCTGCAGCCTACATTGATCACTGTGCCCCCATTGAGAGCGACATGGTAATTTGTATGATAGGCATACAACTTTACTATGTCAAGCCGTTCATAAAAGAGATGTCTTTGGACGATAGAAAACTGCCAACCACACGGCATTTATAAGGAGGCTTTTCCGCATGCGGAAACTGAATCGCAGTTAATAGAGGAGTGCGTGCAATGCCGCGTGGGGTTTTTTGCAGGTGTCACCTGGTAGGCGTCTTCGCACCCATGCCCATCAGCCGGAGACGAGACGCACCTTCGGGAAGGATCCTTGCTATGCGAAAGCACACGAGTTCATTCCCCGATTGCTCCAAAATGGCCTCCTGCACCACGGGAAAGGAACTATGCCTCCCAGATCTCACGCGTTTGGTGCCAAAGCTTCTCCATGGAGGCATAGGCCTTGGGGGGATCCGCTTCACCAATACGGGTGCAGACCTCGGCGTGCATGTCAACCACACGTTTGTGCTCTGATGCACCTGTAAGGTAGTGGTGGCGCGTGAATACGCGATACAGGCTCTGATCCATGTAACCCACAAGCGGCGCGATCACTTCCAGGACCAGCTCGTTTTGCGCCGCTCTTACCACAGCGAGATGGAAGGCTTTGTCGACATCCAAATATCCGTTGACATCTCCGGATTGGGCAAGACGATACATACCTTTGATGATCCTGTTGAGGTCAAGAAGATCCTGCTTGCCGGATTGCTCCGCCGCCATCGCCGCGATGGGCGGCTCCAGGGCTGCCCGCGCCTGTACCACTGATAGATACCTGTTTCGGTGTTCTTGCACCGCACAATTCTGGTTTTCGCGCTTCATGCTGGGAGCACGCAGGACGTAGCTGCCACTGCCCTTACGCGACTCGATGAGTCCTGCAGCACGCAGGGCGCTGAGCGCCTCACGTATCGAAGGTCGACTGACCCCCATTTCAGCTGCTAGCTTGGCTTCGGGCGGAAGCCTGCCCCCAACCGCAAACCGGCCAAGCTGTATAGCGATTTCGATCTGCTCGGCAACAACCGCAGGAATTGTACGCAGTCTAACCTTGTCGAAATTCATTCGTCTTACAGGTCTGTGATTACCAACCAGCAAATCAATCGTAGCTCAATTCCTGCTCCTTGACAAGGAGACAACGGAAATGCCTACAGGGTCGCGGTGAACCGCTCTTTGGGGAAACGCAATAAACAGCTGGAAAATGGATCGGGCAACAGATGTTCTCTGCCTTGCGATGATTCCCAAAATCGCGGAGTGGTGCTGAGGCAGGCACGTCCGCCGCAACTAGAGCAATACGTCCTTGCCCTTCTCCGACGCGAGAGATTCTGAATCCTTCCCGGCTCCCCGCGTGTGGACGTGCAGCGTGCTGTTGTTCAGCAGAGGCAGCTAGCGATGCATAAAGCGTAAACTCAGGCTAGGCTACTTCGGACAGCATTGGATGTTCTCGGTCATAAGCTTCTGAACATCGCCGAGTGCGTCGTGTGTCCAGCAGTCGTCTCCGCCCGCGCTCTCGCGGAAGGCGAGGGCCATGATATAGGCTAGCTCTTTGAGTGTCGCACCGGCCTCGAGCGCGCCCTTGAAATGCTTGAGCAAACACGGCTTGGATCGATTCTTGATCGACATGGCGAAGCAGATGAATTGATACGTCTTCTCGTCGATCGACCTCTTTTCGCGATAGAGCTTGTCAATCTCATCGAACTTCGTAGCGAACTCCGGAAACCATTCCGCCAGAAGTCTCATGGTAACACCTCCTCTTTCTTTGCTCGCAGAATTGCCCTTCTAGGAGAACACGTCGTAAATGTGAACCAACGACAAATAAATTCCTACACCAACGAACACCGTCCCAGTCACCCGGCGTGCCCAGTGCTCAAACTGCCGTAGCCGATCGAACGCCACCCCGATGGAGTGAGCACTGATGGCTAACAGCAGCGCGAACACGATAACAGGAAGCGCTGTGCCCGCGCCGTAAAGTGAGGGCATCAACACTTTCGAGCCGTTCTTGATTGCCAGCGGAATGAGGCTTCC
>CAZDDA010000062.1:0-9991 GCA_964504085.1 uncultured Thermotogae bacterium
GGCGGGAAGACTACAACAGCGAACGGCCGCACGGCGCTTTGAAGAATATGACGCCGGACGAGTTTGCAAAGCAGGCACTTGGCGCCCACCCCCATGGGGGTGGAAAGAGCATCAAGGACACGGCACAAACGACCCAACGGCAACGACAAAGAACCTGCATTACGGGCTGAAAACTCTCATTGCAGGTGGTACAAAGACGGGGGCAGGGACAACAGGAAAACTCTCATTGCAGGTGGTACAAAGACGGGGGCAGGGACACAATGTGTTTCATGGGAGCACATGACGGTGAGATTCTCGCAGGAGGAATGCCGTGCTCCAAAGAAAGAAATAGACAATTGCGGTGATATGCTATGTCGAACGAATCACGCCGTACCCAATGCAAAGGCTGCTTCAGTTGCTGCACACGCCCGAGGCCGCAACCGCATATATCGCATGAAGAGTACACTCCTCCAAAATCAAAGGGGATCTTGCGTGTCATGATCAGGAAGAGCCTGGACAGTGAAAAACCAGATGATCTTACGGATTGGCTACTTGCTATCACGCATTTCACGAATCGCGAAGAGGCAATCAAGGCGTTTGAGAAATACCTCAGCTCCCCAGATGGAGAGGTTTTGCCGATACTCTCCTTCTATGGCGTCGGTGGGGCGGGCAAGAGCGCCTTGGTTCGTAAGTTGGTGGCACTCATGCGCGATAGCTATGAGAGCCTTCCTTTTGTTCGCATCAACTTTGATAATTCCCGATCTCGCGACGCAGTCAGTGCTCTCACTTCTGTGCGGGTCCAACTCGAACAGGACTACAATGTAACGTTCCCGCATTTTGACGCACACCGAGCAGTGCTCACGGCCCGTGAGGGAGGGCCTGAAGAAGCGCTTATCATTGCTCCTGCAGCACTTCGTATGGCCGTGGATTTTGCTGAGGCAGTCTTTGGTGCTCCTGCAACCGCCGTTCGAGCGGGCGGCTTACAGCTCTTTGAGCATCTGCGGAGAAGATACAGAGAACACGGATTCGAAGAATGGCTCCGTAAAGTGGGTGGCACAGAGAAAGTATTGCAGTTGAGAGCGCTGGACACGCTGGATCTGATCGAGGAGTTGATCAAAGCCTTCGTGCGGGATTTGCGTGACGGTCTTACCGCCAGGGACAAGAACGCATGTCGGGCCGTGTTGTTGTTCGACACCTATGAAAAGCTGTGGGAGGGCATTGCCGGGGGAGCCACTGGCCCACAGGGCGGGGACCGCGACCAGTGGGTCCGTCATCTATATGAGTACTTGGCGGATGCCAACTGTGCACTTCTGGTGATTGCCGGACGGGACAGCTTGGAGCTTACTTGGCCAAAGATAGATGCTGAATGGCGCAAAGCTGACGATGAAGGGACCGTATCAAGGCATCTCGATGAATACCTAATTGGTGGTCTGTCAAACCATCACACTCAGGAGTATCTGGCGCGATGCGGTATTGGAGAAGTACCTGATGAAGGGCGGCCAGACGCCCTTCAGCAAGCCATTATTGACTGCTGCGAGATAGAAGAGGGCAAAGGTGCGCTGCCCTTTTTCGTCGGATTGTGTGCCAATATTGTATTGGAACAACGCGACAAAGGCATCGACCCCGATCCACAGATCTTCAAAAACGTCCCACGTGATGATGTAGCACAGAGACTCGCTCAGCGCTTCCTCCGTTCGCTTTCTGATGCTAATCTGGCAGAGCTTGTGCGCAAGCTCAGTCTTACTCGCTGGTTCGACTATGATCTAGTCTACGACTTCTCAGGCGATACTGCATGGAACGCCCTCCAAAACTTCTCGTTTGTCGAGCCGTTGCCAGACGGCAGATGGACTTTGCATAGTATCATGCGCAGAGCTGTCCGACATGAGATGCACCAACAATCACCAGAAGCGATCCGGAAGATACATGAGGAGTTCAGATCATACTGGGAAAAGCGAGACGAGACAGAAACCGAGGATATGGAGGCACAGGCCTGGTACCACTGGCTGCATCTTGAGCCGCAGGCAGCGTTGGAAGAATGGCGTAAGCGGATGGAAGAAGCACTAGAGGACTTCAATGCCGCTCGGGTCCGAGAATTCCGGCTGTGGATAGAAGGATTGGACCTGAAAGCGGACAGATGGCGTGAGACGATGGGGACGGCGGAATGGGCATCTGGCTTACTCGCAATAGCCGACATACTCTATAGATCGAGAGAGTCTGCCTGGCCCCAGACACCCGTCATCAGCCGTGGCATTGAACTCTCTTCTGCGGCGGTAGAGAGAACGGACTCCCGGAGACACCCCGATTTGTGGGCTCACTTGCAGAGGACGAAGGGACTGCTGATTGCCGAAAGCCGACTATATTGCGCCGATGATTCATGGTATCAGCCAGCGCTTGACTGCTTTCGCGAGGCCCAACGCGTCTGGACTGAGGAGTCAGACCCATTGCGCTGGGCAGAATTGGAGATGCGCATTGGCGATGCCCATCGCTGGCGGCGGGGTGGCATTCGCATAGATTGTGTGAATGACGCTATCGCCGCCTACACAAGAAGTCTGGAGCATAGTACTAGACGGAATAACCCACTGAATTGGGCTTACATTCAACAGGGGCTCGGCATTTGCTATAGGCTCATGCAAAATTACGAAAGCCGCTCACACTTGGAAACCGCGAAGAAACACCTGAACGCCGCACTCGAGGTTTTCACCCGCGAACAATACCCGGCGGAATGGGGCGAAACTCACAATTGGCTAGGAGCGATATTCCGTGTGCGTGAACAGGGACACAAGCGCGACAATTTGCAAGAGGCGCTTCGTCATTACGAGAGTGCGCTTGAGATCCGTACCGAGGAAGAAATGCCGATCGAATTCGCCAAAACCATGAACAATATGGCGTGGGGACTCATGGAGTCGCAGTTCGCAAGCCGAACGGGCAACTTGAGGCGGGCAATCGAATGCTTCGAGGCGGGGCTGCGCATCAAGAGCAAGGATCACTCCCCCACATCCTGGGCACTCACAAGGCACAGTCTCGGACGTGCTTGGCGCCTTCTTCCCAGTGGCGACCGCGAGGAGAATCTCGACAAAGCCATCGAAAGCTGCAAAGCTGCCTTGGAAATAAGGACACCAAACAACAATGCCAGAGCCTGGGCTCTCACTCAATACGTTCTTGGACTGGCATTTGCGGAGCGTCGCACCGGCGGAAGAACCACTAATCTGTCCAGAGCTATCGGATGTTTCGAGAGTGCCTTGGAGTATTTCACCGAGGAGAATGAGGCTCTCAATTGGGCGAGATCACAAAATGGTCTCGGAGTAGTGTACTGCTTGCGGGCCCGACTTGGTGATGAAGCAGCGGCCGCAAAGGCTGTGAACCACCGCAAGGCAGCCTTGCGTGTGTTCACCATGGACGCCCTGCCCCATGACTGGGCTCTTACGCAGGCCAATCTGGGCGACGCGTATACCCAAGCCGCAGGCGGAGATGCACAGCAACTGGATGAGGCAATAAGGGTACACGAGAACGCGTTGGCGGAACTGGCTGAAGATGAGTACCCTCTGGACCGCGCACTCGGTCTTGTGAAACTTGGCTCCGCGTGGCGGCGTCTGGGGATGCTTGGTCGGGATGATGCTCTTGCGCAGTCAATACAACGGATAGAGACTGGACTTGCGATTATTGAGCGACACGATGCACCCCATCTCTGGGCCGATGCCACGTGCAACTATGCGCTGACGCTTACAGCACTGGGACAGAACCAGGATGCGCTGGATCAGCTGGAAAAGGTGTTGAATATCGAGCCCAATCATGCTGAGGCGCACCTAGCGATGGCACTAGCTCTCTCTACGGCCGCATGCAGCCATGATCCCGATACCTCAGTGCACATTCAACAGGCGCTGGAGACGGACCCTCAACTGGTGGCAGGGAGATTGGTGCTGGATCCTGCCTTCAGACCGCTGAAGGCCGACGAGAACCTCTCCAGCTTAATTGCGCAAGCACACGAGATCATTCAGGGCCTATTCAGCAGTGCTGAATAGCGTCCATTACTCGATTTGGCATGATTGGGCCGTGTGCGCAGACGGCGGCGTTCGCAGAGCTTTACAAGGCGCGTTCCAGCGTAGAGGCGACCTTCTCAGAACTTGTCCGCCGCTGCGGGCTGCGTCGCAGTCGGTATCGCGGCGAGGCGCGGCAGGAGCAACAGGCCCGACTACCGCACTACAGTTGGTAGCGTTATTGGGTGCAGGTCACTGTGCGGTCATTTAGTTGCGAGGAGGTATCAACTGAACGGCGGCGAATTGACCATCGAACCGTGACACCTGACAGCGCAATTGGCCATGGATCCACAATACACAGTTGTCGCCCCATGGCAAGCATAGTCGTGGGTAAAGCCTTCCCAATAGCCAAGTCCCAATGGTGGCGACGGCTGGGTACGTTGCAGTGCCCCTGCTGCAATCAGGAATGCCCGTCGAGAATCCCTGCTTCAGAGCAGAGCAGGGCAACGGCTATGACACGTTGGAACCTGCACTCTCAAAGGGGGTAGGCGCTGTGGCTACTGCCGACGATACTTCTTCTGACCGATCCTGGACGCACCGCCATCGATGGGCTCTAGTAGTACTGCTTGTCATACTATTGGCACTCACCATCGTGGGGCTTGTAAGGTTCGGCACGCTTCTATTCTGGGGTCCATTGCTGCTGATCCTGGGAACGCGGATTGCTAACGCTACGGGCTGCAACATTTGGCTTTCGTGGATGATCATGTTTGTTGTGGCCATCCCCGGCCCATATCTGGTAGGTCTCATGTTCTCCATGGATGCCCGCAAGAGGCGTCTCAGTACAAAGTTGTGCCTGCTCGGTGCAGCGGCTTGGTGTGGCATCATGTTCACGGTGACCCAAGACGACTATTTCGCAACGGACGGCACGCCTATTAAATGGTATGCCGAGACGCCTTGGGGCATTATCGTGCGAGAACGCCCAGGGATCGACCCTGAGACGGGTTATCCGTTGAAGCCAATGACGCCGGAGGTCGCCACACGCTTACGCGAAGCACCTTCGCCTGTTGAGGTTAGCGAGAGCACCATGTTTTTTGACCCTAGCACCGGGAAACCCATCAAGTGGTACTGCAAGGTTCGTGACAAATACCGCATTTTCAACGCCCCAGGACTGGACAGTGTGTACGGGAAGGAATTGGAGCCCGTGACGCCCGAGGTTGTTGAAGACATACTGCGGGGAAAGGCGGCGATCAAGAAACCAATATCTCCGGCTCCAAGCGCTGTCACGCCCCCGCCCGCGGCTTCCAGTGAAAAGCCTGCTCAACAAGCGAAACCTGCTCCAAAGCCCACACCCAGTTCGCGCGCAACTCACCGACCTTCTTCTAAGCCCACTCCTGAGAAACCTAAAGGCGTGCGGTGCCCGGCTTGCGGTACTCTGAACGGTCCCAACGCTGCCTATTGTCATGAATGCGGACGAAAGCTCTGAGATGTTGATCCCGAGCGATACGTATGGCAGCGCAATCCTAATGCGTCATGCAGGTATCGAGTCAAGCCGTGTCAAACTGAAGTATGCGGCTGGCTAACAGGACAAGAGCGGATTCACTATCCCGCGCTTTGCCAATCCAGACGTGGAGGCAACAGCGATGCAATTCCCGAGACTCCTTGCACTGGTGTTCGTCATCGCATGCACTTGTCTTTATTTCGCGACTGCATTCGCCGCTCCTACCTGCCCGAACGCTCATCCAGTGCAGCCTGATTGGAAGTTCTGCGAGATCTGCGGCGCACGCATAGTGCCCCCTGACGCGGCGGAGGGCCGGATCGTACAGATGAAGGCATATGCCGCCTCAAGAGACTGCGACAACCTGGGGCGCGTCGCCACAATCGATCATGCAACACGGCTGGCCAGAGCGAATGGTATCCGTCAACAGGCAGGGCGAGAGTTGGGGGCTGGACTAACCTCCGAGGCGCGTAAGGCAATTACGCTGTTGGGAACCATCCACGCAGATCGCTACATACAACACTGCAGAGTGGGCAAGGCCGTTTACAAGAACGGAGTGGCTCAGGTATGGATAGCAGCGAATGTCCGCGCCTCACTGCTGCGCCGTCACTTGCGCGTCGGATTGCAGTTAGCGCCGAGTGTAGTGGTTGTCATAGATGAGACAATGGACGGCGCGTCTGTCAACGCGCCGCAGATGCAGCCGGCTGTCACTTCTGCACTCCTATCCTCTGGCTGCCGCCTGTTTCCGATCAGAGACAACCAAGTCTCTCGGTGGCAGGGCTTTGTCGCGCCGGTTCTATCAGGCAATGTCAGGGCTGTGGTTGATGAGTATGTGAGATCCTCCTTCGACGTGATCGTTGTAGGAGAAGCCGCGGCCAGTTTCAGTCAGAACAATCAAGGCATAATCTCATACAGAGCTAACGGTACGTTTTGTGCCGTCGACGCTGAAATGGGAGAGATATTGCTTACTAAGCAGATTAGCGAGGTACGCGGTTTTGGGAAGAGTCGGCACCAAGCCGGTAGGGCTGCCCTTGCATCGCTCGCCGGACAAATGGCTGCCTATGTTGGACCCGCCGTGAGCGGGCGGGACAGCGATGCTACGCAACTGCGTATCATAGCGGACGGCATTGGTGGGCCAGAGCACTGGGATGCCATAGTTCAGCAGCTACACAACATCTCTGCAATTACTCAACTTGACAATGCTACTTGCACATCAGGCACTGCAAGTGTAAGCTGTCTTTCCAAAGTGCCAGCGCTAGCATTGTCTCTTCTGGTGAATGACATCAAGGGATTGCGAGTTACAGATTACACGCAGGAGAGCATCCGAATTCAGGCTTCGCAATAGTAGAGGATTGAGGACATCGAGCAATGTGTCGCAGCGTCCAAGCGGCGTCTCGCTCATTGATGGAGATGTCCGTGAGACTGTGAGCACAGAGTTGGTCGGAGGTGCTCCGCGATGAGAGGGAAAGACCTATTCCTACTGAGTGTCCTTGTGTTGATGTTATCGGGGACCCATGTTTGCCCGGCGGATGAAGGCAAGGTCTTCGAGAAGCTGGATGACGCCGCGCGAGGTCTCGTGGATCAACTGAGCCAAGCTGCAAAAAGGCAAAGTGGCCCCGTGGTTCATGTGGCTGATGATGGGCTTGTCTATGTAGCTCTCGGGGCGGCAATGAGCGTCATCACTGGCGAATTGCTTGACCTGGTAACACGTGGACAGGCGATTCTGGGCCCGGACGGACAGGTCTTGGGACACGAAGAGACGAACGTCGGTGTCCTCAGAGTTGACAGAGTTCAAGCCGAAAAGCTAGCCCTGTGTACTGTGGAGGCTCTGGAACCAGGCCAACAGAGCGCAAAGGGACAGGTCGCTTACACCCGCGGTATTCCCACGAAAGCCATCGCTATCGCCGATTTCCTTAACGCATCCCGCACCAAGAACCAGTTAGGGCACGAATTCGCACTACACTTAGCGCAGGCGTTGAGTGCCCGCCCGCCATTCACAGTACTGGAGCGTGAGCAGCTTGACACTGCACTAAAGGAACTGGGGTTCGCCCTCAATGATCTGTTTGATCCAGCAAAGGCGCAACAGTTGGGCAAGCTCTTGCCGAGTGAATGTGTTGTACTTGGCGAGATCTTTCAGGGAGCTGGTTCTTACACTGTTAACTCGCGCATTGTTGACCTCGAAACTGGAGCCGCTGTAGAGACCGCCTCAGTCGGTTTGACACGCTCGCCGGAATTTGACAAGAAGTTCGGCGCCACGAGCACTGGGAGCGGAGGCCCCGGGAACAACCATCCTCCCGCCACGAATGTAATACTCTACGCAGGCACCCCCACGCCCCGCGTCAGAGCTGCCTTCGCAGAGGCCGGATTGCACATGCAGGAGATCACTGAGCTCCCACGTGATCTTGGCCCAAGCACAGTGCCTGCTATCGTCCTGCAGGACCCAGCCTGTGTGCGCAAAGGCGACCCGGAACGCATCGCCAGCTATGTGGAGACTGGAGGAGGCGTTGCATTAGTCGGCGTCCGAATACTCGAAGGCCTTGTGCCCGGCTCCGTCCGCGGCAGAGTCTCCACGGAGCCTGTTGCGCACTGGCTAGGAGTCTCGGGTGTCTATGATTGGCCGGTCCCGGGCATTCGTCGAGCCGGGGGCTTCCCGCCAGGCTATGAAGGGCCAGAAGTTCTATACCGGGCCGTCAGTGACATTAGGGCTGTCCTAACGACGGATAAATGGCTTTCGGAGTACGCCCGCAAGGTACTAATAGCCGATGAAGATGAAGTCCTAGGGTTCACTCATACCTACGGTAAAGGCCGTGTCTATTGGCAATCATTCGTTGACGCTGGCCCCAACTACCCGCAGCTTTCGCAATACTTCGGGTGGGCAGTGCGGTGGGTCGCTCACATGTCATCAACAGGCTCCGAAGGGCGAGTCAGCCAGCGCGACACCAACGACCGCCGCGACATACCTCCTAAGCCTCGCGCAAAAAACGAGAAGAACATGATTGACCGGATAGTGGATATCATAAGAAGATTGTAGATCTTTCAGTTCGTTGGGTAGGGTGCTGAGCTAACTACTTGAGAATGGGATGAGCTCCTAGCTACGGACAAGCTTGTGGATGCGAAGATCACCATCAAGCCGGTCTATCCCGTACTAACACATTCGGGAGCCTATGAGGGCGTAGGGTCCCAAAACCTATCTGTGTGCACGACGGATGGACCGAGCCCTTGCCGGGCTTGGCGACCCCGGGACTCATCCGCACATACGGCGGCCGCCACTCCGCCGGTGGAACACCAGTTCTGAGACCTTACGGGCGAAGTCAATCCCTCATACGTGTCGACAGGCGCAGATTGCCTCGCTCCCCTGTCTCGCCGTGATCATCCGCGCCCCAAACACAAGCAGGAATCCAGAGAACGACTGGCGAATACACTCACAGTGCCTAAACTCTAGCTGCGGCTGTCCCGCTGTCGGAAGCGCAACATAAGCTCCGTTCCGAGTGTGGTCATAACCCTGGGAGTTATGCGCACAAAGACGCAGTCGGTGTGTGCATAATTCGGCTTATAGACCCACTCTCCGCCGAAAAGCGTCCGGTGGATTATCAATTACCGGACGGTAATCGGGATTATGCCGACACTCTGGGCATCGTGACCGACCACGATAAGTTCCATTACTATCGTGGAGGGATACGATGCTTATTTCACGTTTGGCCGATGACTTCACAGACTACATGCTCACCGAACGCGGCGCTTCGGCAGCGACTGTTAAAGCATACAGCAGTACGCTGAGACTCCTTACCGATTTCCTCGCAAGCCACCAACACGCGCCCGACTTTGAACAACTAACAACGCCTCATTTACGCAGTTTCATCGCTCAAGTCAAGCGCACCGGCGTCAGCAACGCAACCATTGCACGTCACGTCCATGCCATCCGCAGTTTCTGGCGCTTCGTGGTCGAGACGTATGATTTCGGCCACAATGCTGCTCTGCCACTACGCGCCCCCAAACCTGATCACCGCGTTCCGCAAGTGCTATCCGCTGATGAATGCCAAAGCTTGATCGACGCCTCCGAAAAGAACTACTACAGGCTTTATCGCATCCGCGACCGCGTCCTGCTGAAGCTGATGCTTGTAATCGGGCTGAGACGCGGCGAAGTGATTGCCCTGCGTGTCGGCGACTACAGCTCTGCGGACCGCACGCTGAACGTAGTGATGTCCAAGGGCCGCCGCTCGCGCGTGGTGCCGTTGCCACCTGACCTCTGCACGGATATCAACGCCTGGCTGGGTGCGCGGCCGGCAGCCGCTCACGACTACCTCCTGACCACGCGCACGGGCAATCCCCTCTCCCCCACATGTCTCTACCGCGCGATCGGCAAATTGGCGAAGAGCGCAGGACTTGAGCACGCTGGAATCACACCGCACGTGTTGCGACACACGGCGGCGACGTTGGTACTGCGCAATTCAGGCGACCTGCTTGCCACAAGCCGGCTATTGGGTCACTCAAGCGTGGCTGTCACCGGTGACACGTACTGCCACCTCACGAACGACGACATTCG